>QMKU01000109.1 GCA_003646525.1 Campylobacterota bacterium | reverse complement strand
TTCAAGTGCACTACTAAAATATTTTTCTTTTATAGACTTTTTATCCCATTGCCAATCCCTGCTTTTTGCATAGGAAAAAATAGCTGGTTTGGAATAAAATCTTGTGCTATCATCTCTATTTGGCAGATTTATCCCCTGCCTAAGAAATTGATAAAGCAGTCCTATATCTTTTTCCCAATTTTTTGTAGTAAAACTATAAAGTTTATGTTTTATAAGTTTTTTATTGAAATTTGAATCGGCTACATAAAAACTACCAAACCCTTTTGATTGTCTAGTTCCAAAGTTTGTATTTGCCAAAAAAGATTCAAATTGCTCTTCTATAATGGACTTTAATTGAGTATTAAAAGTAAAAAATTCTATATCGAAAGTGGTTTTATGAATTTGAAATTTTTTTCTAATCTTTTCAAATTCATCACTACTCATATTTTTTGGTTTCATATTTCCAAAGAACAATGGATTATTTATATCTTTCCCTTTATGGTTTCTTTTTTCAATTCTCTTTGTTTCTAGTTGACTTGAGATAATCTTGACCTTATAATCAAGAGCATCCTTATCCTTGTCTATCAAATACTCTCTCGGTACTTCACCATCAAAAGCATACTGCTTCAAGAAGCTATCAAACTTAGGTTTCAACTCTGTAGCTCTCAGAGTCGCCCCACTCTGCTCACTCTGGAAGTGGATGATGGGGGTGTGCTGCTTGAGGGTGAATATTGCTTTGAATTTACTTTCTTTCATTTTTTTCCTTTTATATAACCATAAATAAATGCCAATATTATCACTATTAAAGATATAGATACTCCCGTAAAGTTTCCTATGTCAATACTATCTGTGTCAAATATATTCATACCAAAAAATCCTGCCACAAAGGTAGCAGGCAGAAATATATAACCTAGTATCGTTAGTCTATCCATCTTGGCAGTTCTCTCATTCTCTTCTAGCATAGAGGCGTACCTATATAGCTCATCTATCTCTCTGTCCAAGTCTTTGATATCACTATCTATACGCAGTATATCTCTAGCTTGATTGTATATCTCTAGTCCTTGGTCTTGTGGAGTTACTTCTCTAAAGTAGAGTTTATTGACAAATCTAATATAATTTTTGTATAGAGATGAAGTTTTGCTATTTAAATTTTTACTCTCTATATCTGAGAGTGCTGTAATCTCATCAGAAAATCTCAAAATAGAGGCTCTTTGAGCAAGCAGAAGCGTAAACATCTGAAAATACATTGTTTTCATATGAGGGAGAGGGAAATCAGAATTTGCTAAACAGACGAAAGAGTATCTACTCATACCATAGAGAGTTCCCCACTCCATCCATCTATGATAGGTTGCTTCCTCTATCAACTCATTTTGCATTTCAGTACTTTGGACTGTTTTGCCATTGCCATCTACAAAAACATACTCATACCATCGACTACTTCTTCTGTATTTATAATCCTTTAAACTTTGAGATATAGCACTATTTTTATACCAACATATCACAAACATTCTATCATCCACACTCGGTTGAATATAATATTTATCAATATTTTCAATATTTTCCGTAAAAGTATCCCCCAATATATTCATAATATAAGAGGCTATTTTAATTTCAGGTGGAAATATGTCATAATCAAAATCTTCACAAAAGGATTTATCCCCTAGTCTTATCTCTATTTTATCTGCTAAAAAAGATTTTTTTGTCTGCTCTGAAAAATTGCCTTGGTCTAAATATTGAGGGTATATTCGTCTTCCAAAATCATTGATTTTAAGTATATCAGAGATAGAATCATATCTATCATTCTCCAATTCTATAGATAATATGGCTACACCTGTATCAAATATTCTAAGGGATAGTGATTTCAATTTCAACTCATACTCTTTCCCACCTTTGATATTGAGTATGAACATATCTCCACAGTGAGTAGCTTTGCTGAAATAGTAAGAAGATGCCTTATCGTTTTCATTGAAATCTTTTGTATTGAAGAGTGTATCTTTGACAAAATCATGAAAATATACCATTTCATTGTAATCTGAGGCATTTCCAACCTTAAATTTTTTATAAATCCAACCATCTGTTTTTAAACTGCCTCTTAATCCATTATCTATAAGCACCCTATCATCAAAAGTTTTCTCTTTATAAAAATTATGTTTATCCTTTATCCCTTCGTAGATAATCTTATCAAACCTAAACGGAAACAAAAAATTGTGATAACTATAGATATCATTTGACATATAAATCCTTTGGTTGTTATGTTAGCGTTTAATAATTAAGAGTAAAATGAAAAGATATATTATTTTTGGATTTTATAGAATGATGAATATTGCCAATCTTCTCTCTTTTGCACAAGTCCATGTTTGATGGGATTATTTTCTATATACTCCATATATCTATATAGCTCTTTCTTATCTCTGACAGTATGTTCATAAAATCTTCTCTGCCATACTCCTGAGTGTGCTCTATGATATTGGGATGCAGTTAGGTTAGCTTTGAATCTTTCTTTTGACCCACCATCAAGTCCATAAACAAAACTTCTTTTTATAAATGAGATGATTTGTGAGTATTCTCTGGAGCTTTTGGGTGTTATAATCATGTGAAAATGGTCAGGAAGTATCACAATGGCATCTATCTTGTAATCATATCTCCTTTTACTACGCCTAAAGCTCTCTCGTAACAAATCTATGTTGTCTATCAAAATAGGCTCACGCCCCTGTGTAACAACCGTCAAAAAATAGCTATAATTTTGAATATACATTCGTCTATAATTTGCCATTTTCCATTGTAACACAAAATAGATATGATAACACATGTCATGTAGGGTGTAGTCACCGACTACACCGATCAATCAAACAATCAAATGAACGAATGAACGAACAAACGAACAAACAAATGAACAAATGAACAAACAAACAAATGAACAAATGAACAAATGAACAATAAAATCAAACCGTACAAACCATATATAATGGTGTAGTCGGTGACTACACCCTACGGATATCATACAAAAATAGCTTTAGCTAGATATTAATACTTTTGGATAAAATCATATTAAAAAGTAGCATTATGACACTCATCACCATCATCCACAGAGACCTCAATGAGCTTATCCCCATCATCTTTGAATTTAGAGAGAAGATATCAAAACATATACTCATCTACGATGACAAAGAGAAGCACAATGCCCTAAGGCTAAAAAAGTGGATAGAGACACTCTCTCAAGAGATAGAACTCATAGAGCTAGATGAGGACTCCAAATCTGATATGCTCTCTATCCAAAACCGTATCAATGATCTGGATACTACAGAGCTATACCTCAATGCCACTAATGCAGATACTGCCCTACTAGTCGTACTCTCTGGATCTATCTTGCACAATGGAGGCAAGATCATAGCCTATGATAAGTTTGAAAATAGCTATAATCTCATAGATCAGACGGGCTTTATCAATCACTCTATAGAGAACAATATGAGAGTAGATGATTTCGTAAAGTCACTAGGCTATCAGCTCACCAAAGAGGTAGACAAGAGAGCGATACTCAAAAGCAGAGAGTCTCTACTAGCACTCTTTGAAGACTTCAATATTCTCTTTAGGATCAGGAGATATTTAGCCCAAAACAGACTCCATGTCATAGTCTCTAACTATCCCAAACAGATAGAAGCATTGAGAGAGCTAGGCATGATAGATAGTCACTATAGAGGACTGAAACAAATTAGCTACTTTGGTATACTCTTTGAAGAGTTTACATATCTCAAGCTGCTTGGCTATGATTTTGATGATATCAAGGTGGGAGCAGTACTGCTCTTCGACTCCATAGAGGATGAGCCTAACGATATTAAAATATTCAATGAGTTTGATATCTTAGCTATCAAAGAGAATCATATATATACCATAGAGTGCAAGCTAGGAGACAATATATCACCACAAGATATCATCTACAAGAGCGACTCCCTACTAGGATACTTCGGTGATGATAGCAAAAACTTGATCATCAATATACACCCTGACAATAGTCATAAGCTACACAAACCCAAAGTAGTATTTGGTGCAAATGCAAAACTACGAGCCATTACCAACAGTATAGAGATCTACAATGCACATAACTTTGGCACAAAGAAGTTTCACAAAAAGATATCACCATTTTTTGAGCTATACAGGAGGGTCTTTTTGTTGGGTGGATATGACCTAGAGATGAAGAGTATCAAAAAACTACTAGATAGATACTCTCAAGAGTATTATGACCATCACCTCTCTTGGGGAGCGAAGCTAGGTAGCTATAGTGATAGAGTCAAAAATGACTATCTATACATAGGTATAGAACTTATAGAGGATATAACACCACCGCTAAACTATCTAGCCATAGACCACCACAATGATATGCAAAACAACAAAAGTGCATTGGAGCAGGTGGCTGATATATTGGGTGTGGAGTTGAGTCGTAGAGAGATGCTCATAGCCCTCAATGATCGTGGATATATCCCTGCTATGCTAGAGTTTGGTGCTACTCAAAACGAGATAGATGAGATACGCAAAAAAGATAGAAAAGCCCAAGGAGTCACGAAAGCGGATGAAGAGTTAGCCATAGAGTCTATCAAAATGCAAAAAAAAGAGGGCAGCGTCATAGTAGTCAAGGCACTCACAGAGAAGTTTTCACCCATTGCCGATAGACTCTATAGTCACAATATACTGATATACAGCGATAGAAAACTTAACTACTACGGAGAGGGTGTAGAGCAGATAGTCACAAAGTTTCGACATTTAGTAGAGGAGAAGAGAGCCTACTATGGCGGTGGATTTGGATTTTTTGGACTGGATGAACACAGCTTCACCAAACGAGAGATTTTGGAGTTCAAAGACAAAATCTTAAAAATGCAAAAAAAATAGCTATTTCAAGCTACGCATAGACCAATCATTTGGGTATGATGGTCACTAAAGTATTGTCCGCTACGATACATCTATAGTTGGGAAAAGAGGGGAGTACAAAGTTTGCATTACGATACTCGATATGGGATATATCTTTCTCTATCAATTTCATAGCATTTAAAACATGCTTTTTGGTATAGTCCGTAAACTTAAATACCCTCTGTAAAAACCTCTCACCTGCGTGATACGATACTCTCATTAAAATCCTTTTGAAAAAATATTGTGTACTCTTTGGTTTGAGTATCACGAGCCGTCTCAGGCAACAACCTTACACCCACTACACCCATAGAACTGGAGGTAGCACAACCGTGGTTAATTGTTCTAATTTCAGCATTTAAGCTCCTTTGTAATAAATGGTAGATAGCTATTTCAAGCTACGCGTATAAGGGATAAACCTTACTTTTTGTCCGATAATAACTCTTTTCCTGCTACAGCCGTCGCAACAATAGTCACAATCTGTATACATAATGGAATCGGTATCATTTGGATCCTTTTTATAGTATTAAATATTTTGAGTACTCTTTGTTTCGAGTATCTCCAACCATCTCAGGCAACTATCAATATCTTCAAGGCTACTACTTTTCACCTAGAATGATACATACTAATTCACATAGCATTGACTAATCCTTTATTGTAAATTTGACGCAAAGCT
>QMKU01000108.1 GCA_003646525.1 Campylobacterota bacterium | reverse complement strand
CCAACCATTTTCAAGAACTTTTTGCATGTACCAATATCGTAAATTTTTATCTTTTATCTTTTGAATTAATATGATGTTATGAGTCCAAGGAATTTGTGCAACTGGCAGTTGCACAAATTCGTCTAAATAGTATTCTTTATAAAACTGAACCATTAGTTTTATATTTCTACTTGAAAATCCCTTCATATTTGGAAACTCATTTAAAATATCCAAACTCAACTTGTCTATAACCTTTGCACCCCAACCAAGCTCTTTTTGTCTTGCATTTATGATTGAGCCAATATTGAAATAGAGTCCTATCATCTCTTGATTTACGGAGTTAAAAGCTTTTTGTTGTGATGATTTTATCTTGCTTTTAATATCTACTAAAAATGAATTATACTCTTTAGTATCTATCTGTTCATGGTTTATATCTATTAAATTTGGCATCTATTTCCCTTTTTCAAGATTAGATAATATATCATTTTATAATATTTTCCTTGGCTATCATCTCCTCATAAAGCCCAAAAAGATATTCAAGCCTCTCTTCATCATTTTTAAATGATCTGTTTCTATAATATTTTTCTTTTAAGTCTTGTGTCATATTATTCCTTTACTTCCCAGTGTCCACGAGTGCCGCCAACTCTTTCAAGTATATTCAACTCTTTTAATTTCGCTAAATTCTCTTCTATCTTTCTTTTGGATATGCCAACAATTTGTGATAATTTAACTGCTGATATTTTAGAATTATTTTCTATACTTTCTATAATCTTTAATTGATTTTCTGTTAGAGTATTACCGACCTTATTACCGACCTTATTGCCGACCTTTAGTATAGTATTTAAGATTACTTCTAGCATAAATTCTATAAATGGTGTAGATTCACCTAAGCTTCCTGAATCCTCTAGCGCTTCATAATATTTATCTTGATTATCTCTTACAATACTCTCTGTTGGCATCACTACAAATACATCTTTCCAATCATAAAGCATCACACTTTGCCAAAGTCTACCAATGCGACCATTCCCATCAGAAAAAGGATGTATAAACTCAAATTCATAATGAAATACACAAGACTTTATAAGCATGTGTTCATCACTATTTTTGAGCCAATAAAACAAATCCGTCATTAAGTTTGGCACTAGTCCACAAGGTGGAGCAACATGAGATACACCCTCTTTACTGCCTACTCCTACATTTATACTTCTAAATTTACCTGCTGTTGTTAAAATATCTTTCATCAATATTTTATGTGCTTTTAATAGATCATCTAGATTATCATATCTATAATTTTCAAACTCTTTATAGCTATTTATAGCACCTTCGACTTCAAGTATCTCCTCATAAGTTCCAAGAACTTTTTTGCCATCTAACATAGCAGTAATTTTCTCTTCACCCATATAATTGCCCTCTATTTCAAGGGTTCCTGCCAGAGTTTTAACACGATTCTTTTTTCTTAATCGTGGGGTAACAATATCTTTTTTATTGTATTCTATTTTTGTTAATTCTTCACTAATAGCTGATATAAGATTTACCATTTTTGATGTTATTGTATATGGTGGTTTATAGCTCATTATCTCTTTTCCTCTGCTGTCATCTCTTCATGAAGCCCAAAAAGATATTCAAGCCTCTCTTCACCATTACTCTCAAGCTGATTCAAGTCACCTTTTTTAAGTCGTGCAATAGTAGCCTTTGACTCACCATAGGCTAAAAGAAATCCAAATATAAAATTATCTTTTGAATGTTTCTAAAAACTTTGTAGGATTAGCATCAAACTCACTCTTGTAAACACTTTCAAGCCAAGGGTCATTTATTTCCACATTAGTCATAACTCACCTTCCAATAAATATAATATGCTCTAGTATATCAAAAATAAGCAAATATTTAAATTTCAAATAAAAAAACCATTGGTTCTGTAGGGAGCGTTTGCTAGCGCACCGATGATTACAAAAATTTATAGTTCAAATACTCTACTCCCCACGCTCCTCGCCTCTTTGTGGTTGTGTGTGACATATATCAATGTGAAGCCCAATAGCTCTTGAAGCTCTACAATCTTTTGGCTTAATAGTTTTTGTCTTTGATAGTCAAGGCTAGATAGGGGTTCGTCCATCAATAGAATTTTTGGATTGGTTGCTAGAGACCTTGCTAAGGCAATTCGTTGTTGTTCACCACCTGAGAGGGTCTCAATCTCTCTCTTTTGGTAGCCATCCAGTCCAACCAAGTGTAACATATCTTTGACCTTTTTGTCTATCTCTATTTTAGGCACTTTTTGAACTTCTAACCCAAAAGATATATTTTTCTCTACACTCAAATGACTCCATAGTGCTAAGTCTTGGAAGACCATATTGACCCCACGAGCATAAGGCTCTACTACAATCTCTCTATCTTTGGTAACCAATATATCGTCTATATAAATCTCTCCTCTATCAGGAGCATCTAGTCCAGCGATAAGTCGCAAGAGTCTACTCTTTCCTAAGCCAGACTCCCCTACGATAACCAACCTCTCTTTTGCTTTGATATGTAGGTTGAAATTGTTAAAAATACTCTTGCCATCTAACTCTAGGTTTATATCTTTTAACTCTATCATCTTGCTAGTCTCCACAATATATATATCCCCAGAGGAAGTAGCACCACCCCGACCATTATCAGACAGAGTGCTGCAATAATTTTGGGGTCTCCATTTGCCATCTGTGTAAATATATATATGGGTAGAGTATCATTGCTAGCAGGGTAGACTAACATTGTCATAGTTGTCTCTCGTAGTGAAAATATAAATCCAATCAGCCACATAAGCACTAATGATTTACGACTCAATGGCAGAGTAATATTCCAAATAATTTGACTCCAAGTTGCCCCTGTGAGTTGAGCTGATTCGACCATGGATGAGGGGATTTGAGAGAGTCGTATTTGAGCTATTTTTGATGTCAAAAAGAGATATTTGGTGAGGTAGCCCAAAAGTATAATAAGTGGTGTGCCGTAGAGCCAATTGCTCCAACTATTATTCCAAAAGAGTGTTAACCCAATACCGATAACTGTAGCTGGAGTGATAAAGAGAAAGAGAAGAGTCCCTTCAAAAAATTTATACCTTTTTTCAATAATATAACCCACCCAAAAACCAAAAACCATCAATAGGGTTGCTCCAATCAGAGCGTATAAAAGAGTTCTCATCAATGGATCAAATCCTCTCTCCCAGGCTAGCAAAAAATTATCTACATCTGTATGAACCACCAATAGAGCCAAAGGAAGAGTGACCAAAATAGCCAAGCCTATAAGTATAAAAAGTATAACAAATCTATATCTATTTATCTCAATTTTTTTAATCTTTTGGCTACTTTTGAAGCGATAGTTAAAGGTATATTTGTCTATCAGCCACTTTATGATGAGTGCCATGAGTAGCATAGGCATTGCAGTGACTGTCGCCATCTTGAAGTCATAAAAGGCAGAAAACTGGGTGAAGCTCTCCATAGGAAAGATAGGATAACGCAAGAAATTTGCCACACTAAACTCTCCAAATGTCAAGATAAAGACCAATAGAGATGACAAAACAATGGCAGGAGAGATTAGAGGAATAGTTATTTGTCTCAAAACTCCTCTCCAGTTAGAGAGCAGAAGAGCCGACTCCTCTAGTTTTGGCTCTATTTGAGTCAGAAATAGGCTAACTAAAAGTATCGGTATTGGCAGATATACCCAAAATAGCACAAAGGCTGTTCCCCAAAAGCCAAAAAGCAGTTCTCCCAAAACCCCATCTCTTCCAATCAGTTCAAACCATGAGAATGCAAGTATATATGGCGGAATCAGCAGAGGAGTTATAAAAATAGATAAAAAGAAGTTGCTAAAAGGGAGGGAAGTTTTGGTAAATAAAATAGCCAAGAGTGTGCCAATAATAGTTGTGAAAAGTGCCACCAAAAGAGCAAGAGCTAATGAGTTTAAAAAACTTTGTCCTAACCGAACATCAAAAACTTGACTATAAAGAGATAGTGAAAAACCTTGCTCACTATGCAGGGTATTGTAAAACATAGAAAAAATAGGTAGAGGTAGAAGCACTACTACGATTAATGCTATGAAAAAGAGACTCTCCCTCAATCTCATAAGAATCTTTTTAAATACTCTTGAATCTCCATCATCTCTTTTGCTACTCTGGCATAATCTACTTTCATCACCTTTATTTGGTCTATCGGTTTTAGCTCTTTCGGCATCGCTACCCCATGATGCAGGGGTATTTGAGCACAATCAGCAAATGCTAATTTCTCTTCACTTTTTTTACTTAGCAGATAGTCAATAAGTTTTTTTGCCATCTTGGGATGAGGAGCATTTCTTATCATCATCACAGCATTTGGAACAACAAATACCCCCACCTCACCATCTTTTTGGTCTGGATAGACTATCTTGATCTCTCTACCCTGTCGCAGACGCGAAATAGCATCATCACTATCAACCAATGAAAAGGCATAACTATTATCTGCAACAAAATCGGCACTCTCTCCATTTCCTGTGCTTATAGCAGTTTTATTCTCTTTTAGTTGTTTTAAAAATTTCTCAGTCTTCTCTTTTCCCCATACCGAAAATAGAGCAGATATATGAGCAGTTGTTGTGCCAAATAGAGGATTGGCGATTACTGACTCTCCTTTGAACTTCGGGTTAGTGTAGTCTAGTATAGAGGTAGGTTCATCTTTGATACTCTTGTTTACTACCAATACTCGAATTCTAGCAGAGAAGCCTGTCCAATAGTGGTTTTTCTCTTGAAATATACTAGGAATTCCTTTAGCATTTGGGCTTTGATATGGACTCAAGATACCTTTTTGTCTCAAAACCTCTGCACGGATTGGCTCATTTGCCCAATATACATCTGCTTGTGGATTACTCTTTTGGGCAATTAGTCTATTCATAACTCCTGTACTCTTAGACTCTTCGGTATCATATATAGCATCAACTCTAACACCTGTCTCTTTCTCAAAATCTTTAAGTAGAGGTTGGGAAAATACTTGGTCTTCAGATACATAAATAGTTACACTCTTTTGGTCAGTGTCGGAGCATCCCATAAAAATAAATGGTATAAGAAATAGTAAATTTCTCATTTTTCCTCAATTTCAATAACCAAATCATCAAATGAACTTAAGGCATCGGCTTTTGTCCAAAGACCTACTCCACCACCTTTTTGGACTCTTTTGTCCGTAGCCTCTAACACTTTTTTGTCATCTAAATACCCTTCAAATCTACTCCCTTTTTGTACTATCTTCATAGTGTGCCATCCTTGCGTAAGTGTTATATCCACAGAGGCTATCCCTGTGCGAATACCGTCTTTTACAATATAAAATCTAAAGTTATCTTCCAATGGATTGAACCGTGCTACATAGTAGTTGTTGCTGTCTTGAACACGCCACATAAGCCCACCACCTTGGTCTATTATACCTCTATTGGCTCTGAAATTGGTTGAGATTGTTCCATCGGTAAAATTTATATTACTGTTATAGCAGAGATTGAATGGGTTTTGATGGTCTCCATCAAGTAGCGATAGAACCTTAGATTTTTTATCTTTAGTAATCATCCATTTTGCATTTGTTGTCCAGCTTGAAAGATTATCATCTTCAAAATTATATGCTATAGTT
>QMKU01000107.1 GCA_003646525.1 Campylobacterota bacterium | reverse complement strand
ATATCTTTTAGCTCATAGAGACAACCCATTTCACTATAGAAAATTGTATCATATTGGTACTCACACCACTCCCAATCAGGTTTTTCTACAATAGTACCATTATTGATTAGTCTATGAGACTCCCAATATGTACCTTTTCCTTTCTGTTGATATCCATGAGGATAACCAAATGGTCACATCTCAGCCGAGGTCAAGTGTCGAAAATCCACCCACTTCGTGAGTTGATTTTACAACACATTACCCCTAAAGCCCCAACCTAATGCTCAAACCTACTCCCCAAAAAAACCATCACTGGATCACCCCTCTTTATCTCTTTGTTCTCCCTCCATTGAGTTTGTTCATTTTGGGAGATGGTTTTATCTTTGAGTAGATTTGCTTTATTGTGTATTCTCTCCAGGGCTATTTTCTTGTTTTGGTGTTGACTTCTCTCATCGTAACTAATAGCCTCTAGACCCAATGGTAGATAGATGGCTCTAACACCACTGCATGTGGTATTGACATGTTGACCACCTTTTTTTGGACTTTTCATGGTTTGGTAGATAACTTGTGTGGGGTCTATAGTATGGTTCTGATGCTCCTCATAAATCTCTAACGAAAAGTACCAGTTTTTTCGTTTATGTTTAGGACGAAAAGGGCTAGGTGACTTCCATAGAAGTGTACCTCTAAGTGCCAAAAGACGGCTATCATCACTGCGTAAGCGTATAGAGCGATAGCTTCTAGGAGGGTTTGACTCTTCTAGTGCTAGCACCTCAAAACTGTAGCGTCCCTTTATCCACTGTATAAAATGCCACAATGCCCTACAAACCTCACGCGTAGCATTGCCACTACTTATATGTACTATCATCACGACTCCTTATAGGTGAGTATAGGACGGAACGAAGCGATGATGACTGCTAGTCCTGCTTCTACCAAATCATTGATGACAATATCAATATTTTTGTAGGCTTGTGGTGCTTCTTCGTAGAGGAGTTTGCTATCTCTACAGATGACACGAGAGCCTATGGTGGTACGGGTTAAATCACTTTTAGTGTAGCGATTTCGTAGTTTGGCTTCGGCACTGCTTCGCTCCCATTTACGCCCTGCACCGTGAGCTAAGGAGTAGTTAGATAGAGCTGTATCTTTGGTAGGCATCACTAGATAGCTTAGAGTCCCTCTACTACCTGCTATGATAACTGCTCCTTTATCTGTAGGTGTAGCTCCCTTTCGGTGTAGCCATTTACCATCTTGAAACAAAATACTATTGTGTGCTGTATCACTTACTTTTTTGAGAGAGGTATTTATCTTGATTGCTTTTAGCACTCTTAGGGCTATCTCCTCTCTACTTTTTTGTGCATAGTCTATTGCTTGGTTGTGTTTTTGTAGATACTCTTGTGCTTGGGGACTCTTAGCATCTAGTCCCATATTTGGTTCATAGCTTCCTGCTACCGTATCAAAGACTATCTGTCCAAAAGCACGCGAACCACTATGAATAAGCGTATAGAGTGAACTTACACCCAATCCCAATCTCTCAAATAGCTCCATATCTCTTACCTCATCGACTAGATGAAGCTCTGCAAAGTGATTGCCTTTGCCTATGCTACCTAGATGATAACCTAATAGTGGTCTATCTATCTCTACATTATCAAGGGACTCTAACTGCGAGAGTAGCTTGACAAACTTCTCCACCTTTATCTTGCGAGGTTTTACTACCACCTCAAAGAGACTCATCCCGCAGCCAATATCTCCTCCTATAAGATGAGGGTAGATTCTACCTTCACTTGCTATAGCCATACCATTTGGCACATTCCCCACACTCAGATCAGGCAATCCCACAACACTCTGCACCCCTCTAAATTTTGTAATCTTTTTCAACGCCTCTACACTCTGAGAATCAATCCAATTCTCCTGAGAAGCGATAATTTGTAACTTGTCCATATTTTCTCCATGGTTTTATAATTATTTGTTTTCTCATGTTTAATGTCATTTTATGCTTTTGATATTTCATCTCTTGCTCCTAATTTTGATAAAATTATTGTATACTATTTTAATGACATATTTTGTCCGATAAGAAATAAAGAGGTATTATGAAGAAAAAAGCAAATACTGTTTTTGAGAAAGCTCAAGAAAAATGGAAACAAGGTAAAAATAGAAAATCTTTTAAACTGTATAAAAAATGTGCCTTGATGGGGAATACTATCTGTTATGAGTATTTAGCATATATGTATTCTGATAGTAAAGGTGTGCAGAAGAACCTAACAAAAGCTATGTACTGGTATAGACAAGCTGAAGAAGCAGGACACTATTGTCATCATGCTATTGCTTATATGTATGATGTGGGAGAAGGAGTAAAGAAAGATAAAGATAAGGCAATGTATTGGTATAAAAAAGGAGTAGAAAGAGATGACTCTATTTCTATGCACAATATAGCTATCCTCTATAGAGAACAATATAAATACAAAAAGATGCTAAAATGGTTTAAAAAGGCTTTGAAGCATAATGATGGTGATGCTTCTTTAGAAATTGCAAAGATTTATCTAGCAAAAGCAAAGATTCAAAAAGCTATAAAATATTTGAAAATAGCTGTAAATCATAAATCAATTACTCCATACGATAGAGAAAAGTCTCAACTCTATTTGGATCGTATTGAGAAGTTTTGCTCAACACCACGATTGGTGATATGATGGTAACTTGCTATATCTATTTTTGGTCATTATTATATTTGGGCATTATGATATAAAAGTGGAGCTTGAACGGCAGGGGTGTAGAGTTAAATTCATTTTTGACTCCTTTTTTATTTTCATTAGGAGTATTATAGGGGGTTTGATGGTCGTATTTTGTCTGATGGGAAATTGTACCAAATGATCTATACTGATAATTATATTAGTTAGGATTTTTCAATCATAAGTAGGATATTTTTATGGTTGTGATATAATAGATTTTACTGAATTTTATACAAGCAAGGAAGAATATTGTGGCAAAGTTTTTAAATACCAGTGGAACAAATTATTTTTTAGAAGAACTTATAAAATCTGCAAATGATCGACTTATCTTGATCAGCCCTTTTTTGAAACTCAATGATCGTATCAAAGAGTTACTCGAAGATAAAAATAGACTCAAAATAGATGTGAGAATTATTTATGGCAAAAATGAACTACAAAATGATGAGATAACTTGGTTGAGTAAGCTTACATTTGTAAGAACGAGCTTTTGTAAAAATCTTCACGCAAAATGTTATCTCAATGAGGAGAGTTGTATCATCACAAGCCTCAACTTATATGAGTTTAGCCAAATTAATAATAATGAGATGGGAGTTTCCATATCTCGTGCAGATGATGCACAATTATATCAAGATACATATGAAGAGGCACAAAGGATTATCCGTATCAGCGACGAAGTAAGGATGTCTCTGGAGAAAGTCACGGCAAATAAAGTTGACAAAACACTAGAAACAACAAAAGAAAAAAGTACAAACAATAAATCAAATTTGAAACTTACTTCTTCAAAACTAGCTAAAAAACTAGCTAAAAAAACAGACCAACTTATACAAGATTTAATTACTCAAGGATACTTAGAGGTACAGGGTGACAAGCAATTGTTGACAGAAAAAGGAAGGCAGGCAGGTGGAGAGAGTAAACATGGTCGATATGGTGATTTTTTTCTATGGGATGAGGGGTTTACACTGAGTTAATAGTAATTGGTTTTGCTTTACTCACTCCAATAATGAGTTCGCAGCTGGAGCTGTCGAACTAGCGATTACCTATCCGCCCATTTAAATATATCAACGATAGCTATTTGATCTTTACTTATATCTATTCTATAAATGATGGTATAGCCCTTAAATATCAAGTCTCTTACTTCTTTGTCATTATAATGGATAGATTGTCTATACTTGTATGGAAAATATACTAAATTACCTATTGCTAAATCCAGCTGTTTTTTAAATAGTATCGCTCTGTTTTTTACTGTCAAGTGAGATATAAGATAATATTTTTTTGAGTTTATTGAGGTATTCTCTTTTTCTTATCACTGTCATTAAAGACTTTTCATAAACAGATTCATCTCTTTGTCATACTCCTCTTGTGAGAGCATTTTAGCACTATTGTCTTCTATCTCTGCTATAGATTTAGATACTCTTTTCTTGGCTTCATCTTTGGTGATTGTAGGATATGAGTCTGTTAGTGAAACTTTGACAAAAGTAGCAAAATCCTGCCACAAACTTTGCATATAATCACCATAATGATGAGATATAAAATTTTCTATCTCTCTGTTTTCAATTTGTATAGTTTTCATCAACTTAACTCCTCTTTAGTAGTTCACATCATAGCACGAAAAAGTTAATACTATACTTCCTCAAACCCCTTCCTCAAAAAAACCATCATTGGATCACCCCTCTTGATCTGTTTGTTTTCTCTCCATTGAGTTTATTCATTTTGAGAGATGGTTTTATCTTTGAGTAGGTTTGCTTTATTATGTATTCTCTCCAAGGCTATTTTCTTGTTTTGGTGTTGGCTTCTCTCGTCGTAACTAATAGCCTCCAAGCCTAATGGTAGATAGATGGATCTAGCACCGCTACATGTGGTATTGACATGTTGACCATCTTTTTTTGGGCTTTTCATAGCTTGGTAGATGACTTGTGTCGAGTCTATGGTATGGTTCTTATGCTCCTCGTAAGTCTCTAACGAAAAGTACCAGTTTTTTCGTTTATGCTTAGGACCAACCAAGGTACCGTGCATTGAATTTCTACTTTTTTATAACTACTCTAGTTTTCAACATAGACAACAAATCGTTTTGAATATCCATCAGATAGGGGTATATATCACAAGCAGTTTGATTTGTATCGCAATAGACATCAAACTGAGCCATCAAAAACTCCTCTATCACTTTACTGGTCTGCTCTTTCCACTCTTTTTCTTCATACTCTCTGACAAGACTTACAAGATATACCTCAAAATTCTTAGAGAGATTTATTGTGTAAGATTTTACCTTTTTGGGTGCTTGTATATTATATGTAGCTTACATAATCAAATCAACTATTTCTATCCAATCTTATCCAAAAGTTCTAAACCTCTAGCCTTATCGCCTTTTGAAGCCATAAGATCAAATCTTACTTTAGCATCATATTGAGTTAATGCAATAGTAGCAAACTCATCAAAAAGCTTATTGAGTGAAATCTCTTTAGATTTTGCATAATTTTTCAATCGCTCATATTTTGTATCAGGTATTCTCAGTGTCAATGTGCTCATACTTTTATCCTCTCTAAAAACTCTTTTGCTGTCAGTACCTCAAAGTTAAAATGAAGTTCATTGGCTATCAAATCTTGTTTGTTATCTGTGATGATTGCTGAACTATTGCTAGCTACAGCCAACTCTACAAGAAAATCATCATTCTTGTCTTTGAGATTTGGTCTTCATAGATAGAAAATCTCATTCCATTTACAAGTTGCTAGATATGCTTGGAGAAGTTCCTCTTGCTCTTCAATATTCAAAGAACAGAGTTTTTGAATTTTATTCCGTTTTATTACAGACTCATGCTCTATCAATAGTGGTGTACTTATCTGAGGAGAGATTTTGCCCATCAAAGCCAATCTAATTATCTCTCTACTTGTACCGTCCCTACTGATAAGAACAGATATCCATATAT
>QMKU01000106.1 GCA_003646525.1 Campylobacterota bacterium | reverse complement strand
TCATCCATCCACCAGGTTTTGGCATAAATTTACCTGCACCGACACCCACCAAAAGCAGTGGCATACCCATACCCATACTCATCACAAAGAGCGCAGTACCGCCTAGCAAAGCATCTCCAGTATGTGAAATAAAGAGAATCGCACCACCTAGAGGAGGTGCCACGCACGGTCCGACGATCAAGGCAGAAAGAAAACCCATGATTGCAGTACCGACAATTCCTTTGCTTTGTGCATTATCACTAGCTCTGCTGAGCTTACTTTGAATCGAATGTGGCAACCCTATCTCATAATATCCAAACAGTGAAAATGCCAATGCCACAAACATCGCAGCAAAGAGAGTCAAAACCCAAGGATTTTGCATTGCTGTCTGGATATCAGCACCCAACAATCCAGCAACCAAGCCCACCACAGTATAAGTCACAGCCATCGAAAGCACATAAACCAAAGAGGTGAAAAATGCCTGACCTGTACTGCCCTTGCCTTCATTTGACTGCGAAACAATAATCGATGAGAGGATCGGTATCATCGGGAAAATGCATGGTGTCAACGAAAGTAACAATCCAAAGATGAAGAAAATAAGAATCACAAACCATGAGCTTTCTGTGCTGAGGAGATCCTTTATCTTGGCGGCATTCCCCTCATCAGTAAGAGCACTGATCTTTTCAAATACACCTTGTCCTTCACTACTCTTGACCTCCTGTGCTACGACGGATACAGCTTTTGACACCGTAGCAGTTGCAGATCCCTCAAATACAAACTCTTTTTTTTGAGGCTGATAGCAGATACCTACATCTGAACACCCTTCAAACTCTACCAAGAGTGTATACTCTCCCTGCACCTTGGACTCTATCGTCTCCACAGGAATCTTGACCAACACATCGCCTTCATATGCCATATCGCCATCTATGTCATGGGGGGTCGGCTTATCGAGCTCTTTGATTTCAAAATTTTGAGGCTTTATGACTTTAAAACGAAGTGAATCTTCATAGATGTGGATTTTGTCACCTAGCTTTATCGTTGTTTCTATCATACTCCCTTTTTTGATAGAAGAGACTTTGAACGCTTCATTAGGTTTCAAAAAGGTTTGCTTCTTGTTTGACATATCAAACCCAGCAGAAAATAAAAATGTAGTCATCAAAAGTATGATCTTAATCATATTGAACATCGTTGGCGATCCTTAATCGTAATTTACAAAGAATTATAATAGAGTTGCGTATATATTCTGTTCTATCAAGAAACTATAGCGCAGTTTTGTAAATGTATTATTAATATTAAAGCTAATCAAGGTTGTAACTATGTCAAATCGTCTCAAAAATGAACACTCACCCTATCTGCAACAGCATGCAGACAATCCCGTCGACTGGTATCCATGGGGAGAGGAAGCGTTTGAAAAAGCCAAGAGAGAGAATAAGTCTATCTTTCTCTCTATAGGTTACAGCAGTTGTCACTGGTGTCATGTTATGCAACGGGAATCTTTTCAAAATGAAAAAATTGCCAAAATTCTCAATGATCACTTCGTCTCCATCAAAGTAGATAGAGAGGAGCGACCCGATATCGACAAGCACTTTCAAAATGTCTATCAGCTAATGAATGGTCGTCCAGGAGGCTGGCCCACTTCCCTCTTCTTGACCGACTCTCTCAAGCCTTTTTATGCAGCGACTTATGTCCCACCAGAACCTCAATATGGGATGATGGCATTTGAACAACTTCTTGAAACGATCTACACCAAGTATCAAAATGACAAAAAACTTCTCAGTGAAAAAGCAGATGAAATTCTCCGCTTCATCAATCCCAAAGAGAAGAAGATTCAAGCTACAAAGCTAGATCTCAGTATTGTTAAAAGATTTGAAGAGCAGGCACAGCAACTTTTTGACAACAGTGACGGCGGATTCAATGCTGCGCCTAAATTTCCACAAGCATCAATACTCGATCTACTGCTTGATACATACCGTATGACTAGCAACAAAGAGGCACTCGATATGGTACTAAAGACACTGGGCACAATGACAAAGGGAGGGTTTTATGATCGTGTGGATGGTGGATTCTGTCGCTATAGCACGGATAATGCTTGGCTGATACCACACTTTGAGAAGATGACTTACGATAATGCTCTGTTGAGCGATCTCTATCTCAAGGCTTATTGCATCACAAAAAATGACTTCTATCGCACTATTGCTTTTGAGACAATTGATTTCATGCTTGAAAAAATGAGTCAAGACCATCTCTTTTACTCAGCAAGTGATGCAGATACGGAGGGTGAAGAGGGGAAATATTTTGTTTACGATCATGACAAAGCACTCAAATCATTCACCAAAGCAGGTATCCCGAAGGAGGCACATTCTCAACTAGCAGTCGATCTAGGTATGAGCAAAGAGGGAAATTTCAAAGGGAAAAATATTATACGCATCGATGACTCTATGCAACAGACTATTCCTTATTATCAAGAAGCGATCACTGCTCTCAAAAAACGAAGAGCAAAACGCACCTATCCTTTTATCGACAAAAAAGTTCAAGTCTCTTGGAATGCGATGATGATCAAATCACTCTTTCGAGCTGGTCGTATCGATAGTGACTATCTCAAGATAGCGACAGAATCGCTCAATGCCTTGACAGAGACGATGTATCTCGATGGTGAACTCTACCATAGTGCACTTATCGGCAAAAAACCAAAGGTCAAAGCTTTTCTGGAGGATTATGCCTACCTCTCTGATCTGCTGATCGAAGCATACAGAAGCACTGCTGACGAAATCTATCTGATCATGGCAGTCAAACTTGCCAACAGTGCCATCGAAAAGTATTATGAACAGGGCAAATGGAAGTTTTCACGCGGTGAATTTGAAACCGATGCAGATATCTACGACACCTCTTACCCCTCATCTATCGCTACGATGCTCTCTGCCCTACTCTCTATCAGCTCTCTAGTAGATCCTGTTTATAAAAAGTTCGTCTTCAAGACACTGGAACTCTTCTCCTATGATGTGATGCGACAACCTATCTCTACACCCAATATGAGCAAAATGATCATGCGCTATCTCAAAGATGATATCATTATCAAAACTAGCGTAAGTCATTTTGAAAACCATATCACTGATCTCGACGATATAGGCTACCCTTTTGTCTCTCTCAAGGCAGATATCAATGATGGCTACATGCTCTGCAACTCCCAAAACTGCTTTGGACATGAGGCGAATTGGGATGGAGTTATTAAAGTAATTGAAGGGAGATATTGATAACTATTATCATTTTAATTAATATTTAAGCCTTCTTTTGTAATACTTCGACAAATTATTGATAATGACTATCAATAAACTATTGAAACAGAGAGGTTTAAATTGGAAAAAATCATAGTTGCATTGGCTGGGCAACCAAATGTAGGCAAAAGTTCCCTCATCAATGCTATATCAGATGCAAAACTCAAAGTAGGAAATTTTACGGGTGTTACTGTAGAGAAAACTGAAATTGAATTTATTATAACTGATAAAGAGACATCTAAAGAGTATGAAGTACATATTATAGATTTGCCAGGAGCTTATTCGCTAACGGAGTATACGATCGAAGAGAAAGTTACCAAAAGCTTTCTGCAGAGTGACGAGTATGATGTGATCATCAATGTGCTTGATGCGACCAATCTCCAACGAAACCTACTCCTCACTACACAGATCTTAGAGACAGGCAAAAAAGTTGTCGTAGCACTCAATATGATAGATGAGGCTAAAAAAGAGGGGATAGAGATCGATGAAAAACTGCTCTCTGAACTCTTAGGTGTCACATGTGTCAAAACTAGTGCATCTACAGGGGAGGGAGCCGAAGCTTTCAAAAAAGCGATCATCGATACATATAAGCAAAAAGAGAGCAGTGCAAAAATCATCTATAGTGACCCTATCGAAGAGGAGATCGATAAGATAACGACCTTTTTTAAAGAAAAAAAGTATCGCAGCTGCATTCCATGCCGACAACTTGCCGTACAGCTACTACAAGAGGATACAAAAACTTACAAAAAGATACATGATCAACCTATATGGATAGAGTTGCTTCCTGTACTTAGAGAGTCCCTAGGACATATCTATCAACACAATGATACCAAAGATCTCGATCAGATCTTCTCTGATGAGCATTTTGCCTTTGCTAAAGGGGCAAAGATGGAGGTGATGTCAGTCAAATCAATGCGTGCCAAAAGTATGACTCAAAAGATCGACAATCTTCTTATCAATAAAATATTGGGTATTCCACTCTTTTTATTCTTCATGTGGGGGATGTTTCAGCTTACTTTTGAACTCGGTGCACTCCCTATGGACTATATTGATGCAACATTTGGATGGATGAGCGATCAGGCCAAAGCAGTGTTGGGAGAGGGGGAACTAGGATCACTTGTGGGTGACGGTATCATCGCAGGAGTCGGAGCAGTCGTCATGTTCCTTCCCAATATCATCATTCTCTTTATCGGAATCGCCCTGCTGGAGACGACAGGGTATATGAGTCGTGTTGCATTTCTGCTCGATGGATTTTTTCACAAGTTTGGACTACATGGGAAAAGCTTCATACCTCTAGTGACAGGTTTTGGATGTTCTGTACCTGCCTATATGGCAGCAAGAACACTCAAAAATGAAAAAGATAGACTCATCACACTCTATATCATTGGATTTATGAGCTGTGGTGCTAGACTACCTATCTATATCCTCTTTGTCGGTGCTTTCTTTTCTCAGGAGAGTGCAGGAAATATCCTCTTTCTCATCTATATATCAGGTGCAATGCTCGGACTTATATCAGCAAAAGTACTCAAAGTATTTGTCTTCAAAGGTGATGATGAACCTTTCGTAATGGAGATGCCCAAATATCGTATGCCATCATTTAAGCTAATTTGGCACACAGTCTACGGACAAGCCAAGAGCTACCTCAGCAAAGCAGGAACCTTCATCCTCGCTGCATCCATACTGATATGGTTTGCAAGTAACTATCCCAAATATCCTGAACTTGAAGAAAACTATCAAAATAAAATAGAACTTGCTTCAAGTGATACAGAGAAGAGCACACTTAACAATAAGCTACAACTAGACCTTCTCGAAAAAAGTTATCTTGGAAAGATCGGTCATGCTTCGGAGCCTTTCTTTGCTCCACTCGGCTTTGACTGGCGTATGAGTGTTGCGCTTGAGGCAGGATTGGCAGCCAAAGAGGTAGTCGTATCTACGCTAGGTGTACTCTATGCACTAGGTGATGAAGTCGATGAAGAGAGTGATGGGTTAGTAGAGCAGATCAGAGCCAATATCCCTTTCGCCTCTGCGATCTCGTTTATCGTATTTGTTATGATCTATCTGCCCTGCCTTGCTGCATCGATGGTCTTTGCCAAAGAGGCAGGAGGATGGAAGTATCTGGTTTATCTCTTTGTGATGACTACAGCAACAGCTTGGATATTGAGCTTTATCGTTTATCATGTCACGCTTATGCTGATTTAGGAGAAAATTATGTTGGCAAATCAACTCAAAAAAGGTGAAAATGCTACGATCATCAAGATCAATGCAGAAAAAACGCTGAGAGATCGTTTCAGCTCTCTTGGTATTGTTTTGGGAGAGGAGATCACAATCATAGAGTACTCTCTAGCAAAACAGACGATAAAGATATCCAT
>QMKU01000105.1 GCA_003646525.1 Campylobacterota bacterium | reverse complement strand
GTTTCAAAGGTTATGGAGTGGATGTAAAGAGACTCTCTGGTATCCTTGGGGTAGCCTAAACATTTGGAGTATTTATGAAAATAGGAACCGATATCGTACAGATTAGCCGAATAGAAAGATCTCTGGAGAAATTTGGTGACAGATTCAAAGAGAAATATCTAACTTCCCTCGAAATAGACAGAACAAAAAAGCTAGAATCCCTCGCAGGTCTCTGGGCAGCAAAAGAGGCGATCTCCAAAGCACTTGGATGTGGTATCGGTCAGGAGCTTGCATTTCATGATATTGAAATCTCCAAAGACCCTAGAGGAGCCCCTTATTTTACCCTGACTGCAAGAGCACAGAAAAAACATCAAATCAAAGAGAGTTCTCTCTCTATTAGCCATGACGGTGGATTTGCTATTGCTGTTGTGGCGATTGAGACAAAAATACAAAAATAATATTATCAAATCGATCTACTGGAGGGCTGCCTTGAGCTCTTTTACGCTTTTGAGATACTCAATTTTTTCGATCTTTCGATCTTTGAGTGTTGCAACTGCAATTGCATCTGTTTTTGCATCTTTTTTGAACTCCTGTGACATTTGTTTGTCATAGATGAGTACAACACTATAGTGTTGTTTTTTGAGATCAGGTAATGCAAATGTATTTCGTATTATGACTGGCATGGGGCTGACATCTGCGATAAAAGCAGTAGCATATTTTGTCAAGTAGTCAGCAGGTTGTGCTTTGAGATACTCCTTGACTGTATGTCCTGTATCTTTGGCAAAAACCAATATCAGTTTACGGGTTGAGTCATTGAGTCTCTGTGTTTTGTCAAATTGATCGGGGAGGGTATAGGCAATAGTTGAACCTTGGTTGAGTCCATTGCTGAGCGTAGCAGAGTATTTGCTAGCATCATAAGTATCTTTTCCGTTGAGAAAGAAGAGTGTGCCAGCAGCGACAACAGTTAGTGCGAGTAGGGCGAGTAGTATTTTTTTCATGGTATTTTATCCTTATAATTTGGGTTAAATTTGCCGTATTCTAGCAAAATGCCATTAAGTATCCATAAAGTCTTGGTTATAATACGATTATGAAAGCGATCATCAATGGGATTATTATCCATGATAAAAAAGTTTTAATAGGTTATCATCTTCTTTTTGATGAAAAAATTATTGCACTTAGCCAGAGAGATTTGCCAAAAAAGTGTGAAATAATCGATGCCCAAGGACTCTATGTCAGTGCAGGATTTGTAGATATGCACATTCATGGCAGTGGAGGTTCTGATGTCATGGATGCGACATCGGAAGCATTGGAGAGCATTTCTCAGAGTCTGTTGCAGACGGGTACGACTTCATTTGTTGCGACAACTATGACGATGACTCAAGAGGATATTGTCAAAGCACTCGATGCAGTCATTGCGTATGGAGACAAAGTGACTGCTACGAAGATCAGGGGGATTCACATAGAAGGACCTTTCATAAATCCTCTAAAATGTGGAGCGCAAAATCCCATATATATAGAGCAGGCAAATTTTGACTGGATAGAACCATATCTGTCTGATATCAGAGTGATTACCATGGCAGTAGAGATGCCGGGAGCAGAAGAATTTATCAAAAAAGTCTCCCAAACATATCCACATATTATCTTGAGCATTGGGCATAGTGAAGCGAGCTACGAGCAAGCGATGAAGAGTTTTGATTGGGGTATTTCTCATGCTACGCATTTATTTAATGCGATGCCACCTTGGCATCACCGTGAGCCTGGTATTATTGGTGCAGTATTTGAGAGTGATGTGACAGCTGATATCATAGCCGATCTCATCCATACACATTCGACAACCCTAAATAGCGTAGAGAAGATCAAAAAAGATAAATTGGTACTGATAACAGATGCGATGAGGGCAGGGTGCATGAAGAGTGGTCATTATGATCTAGGTGGGCAGGAAGTTACTGTCGATAATGCAAAAGCAACACTAAAAAATGGAGTACTAGCAGGAAGTGTCTTGAGACTCAATGAAGCAGTGAAAAATTTTCACACTCATACAGAGGCGACACTAGCCCAAACAGTCTACTCTGCCACTTCATTGCCTGCACAGCGGATGGGTCTACAGTGTGGCGAACTGAGAGAGGGTTATGATGCAGACATCATAATTTTTGATGAGAAGATTACTATCAAAAATGTCTATATTGATGGGAAATTAAGATATTACTCTGAGTTTTGATTTTCCCTGAGTATAATAGAGTCAAAACAGAACTTTTTATGGAGATAAAATAATGCCAAATAGCTCAGAAGATATCACTACTTATATTCTGTATGTCGTGATCGTCGTCGTTTTTATTGTCGTGATGAAAATGCCAAAAAAGAAAAAGTAATCACAGTACTTAAGCTTGATAGTTCACTTTTGCTATAATTTAGATATAAAGGATTTGTGATGGATGCTATAGAATATGAAGAGTTTCAATATCATACTTATGATGAGTGCAGAGAGTGGGAGGACAGATGGGAGCTTGTAGATGGCATAGCCTACTCTATGTCGCCAGCACCATATCCAAAACATCAAAAAGTAGTTGCCTATGTCTGGAGAGAACTCATCAATAATCTAAAGTGCAATGAAAAAAAGTGTGAAGTCTATCTCTCTCCCGTAGATTGGAAGATAGATAACTATACTGTAGTACAGCCTGATGTTGCCATATTTTGTGAAGAGAGTAGCAAGCAATATTTCACCAAGACCCCACCTCTCGTAGTAGAGGTACTATCTAAGACCACGGCCCTCAAAGATGTCACAACAAAACTAAAGCTATATGAAAAAAATGGTGTAGAGTTCTATATCATCATCGAATCAAATACCCAAATCAGTGATATATTCAAACTCATAGATGGTGAGTATCAACTCATGAAAAAAGCCACCATAGAAGATAGCTATAGTTTTGAATTAAACAATGGATGCAAGACTCTAGTGGAGTTTGCCAAGGTGTTTTAGCTATCAAAATATATGGCTGGTTAACCTCAAATCTTAGGAGAAAGTATTTTTCAATTTACTTAGAAGACCCTCTTGCTTAGAAGATTCATCTGCTGTCTCTTTTGTGGGTGAGTAATATTCATCAGGAAGTTTGTTCTCTTCTGACCCGTCGACATTGATAACAAAAAGTTCAGGATGGATGAGATTTCTCAGCTCTTTTCGTATGACCATGTTGGTCGTCATCATACTCATCGAACATCCACCGCACACCCCTCCAAGTTGGATATAGATCGTGCCATCTTTTGCACCCAAAAGTGCCAATCCTCCACCGTGAGAGTCTACATAGGCACTCACCTTTGGGAGGTTGTTTTCTACGGCGTGATAGAGTTCTTCATCTGTAAATGGTATCATTGCTTATCCTTTTTATCATCTAAAATTATGGTTATTGAGAGTGATTATAAACAAAGCTTGCTTAAATAGGAGTAAAATCATCTCATTAACTTGAGAGGCTTTTACTTTTGATCATATATTAAGGAATAGAACTAAAATAACTACCAAAGTTAAATATTTAGGAGCAGGGACTTTAGTCCCGTTTTATGGGACTAAAGTCCCTGCTCCAAGTATCTATTTTTTTGTATTATTAAATCTGTATTCTTAAGCAGTAGACATATAAATATGAAATTGCCTAAAGGTTCTTCTCTTTGATTTTGGGAGATTCCCTAGGGTAGTCTTATTTAGTTTTTTGTTATTTATAGATTGTCTTGACTTGTAGAGTAGAATAAAGTTTACACTACTGTATTTGTAGATTTATTCCAATCTAATCATCCAGCACCTAGATCCTCTACATATCTAGAGTGTGGCTTTATCTCACCAATTGGAATACCTAATTGCTCAGAGCTGATCTCTATAACCTTTTTCAAAACTTTCTCTTTTGTGTTGTATATGTTTGATATGGCATTATTATCCATATATTTGATCAAAGAAGAGAGTTTTTTATATCTTTTAGGAACCTCTTTTCCTATAAAGTATGATAGCAAAAAGAACAATGCAAAAAAGCTTATAACAGTAATAGGAATAGTAGCAATTAGATCTTTATTGTAATAATAAAAAATAGCACCTACGGCGATACTAAAATATAAAAGTATTAAATTTTCTTTTTTACTCAACTCTAAACTAGTAGGATATATTTTATTGCCAAGTAACCCCTGTAGTCTCTTCCACTTAACTTGAATATTATCACCTAACAGCTCTTCCAGATTAGCATTAGGCACAAGCTCCTCCCTTTTATTCTCAAAATTTTCTATAAAAAGTTTTCTGAGTTTATAAAAAGCTACTTGTGAACCACACTTACCATCACTATCTCTTTTGAATTTATTGAAAATATATGTAGCCAAATCATCAGGTGTAATCAAACACTCCATATCTTCATCAGGCAGATAGATATCAAACTCATCCTCAACCTCCAGCACCAACTCTACCAAATCAAGTCCCATTTTGATCTCCCATCATCCAATATTGCTATGAGTATATTTGCCACTACACTATTTCCATAATATGATAAAACCCATTAATGTAAGTCTTGGTCTTCTCGGCATCTGTTGTTTCTTTGATTTGAGTGGTGTATTGTTTTGTACTTTATTTATGGTTTGTATCCTGACCCTAAGATCTGAAGCTTGTCCTCCAGCTACATGGTCAGTTAATATATTGCATAAAGAATCTATTTTTTCATAATCATTATTTAAAAATTCAATACTCATTAAAAAATTCCTTTTCTTTATTTAACGGTTGAGTTGAGAAATATTTGACCCTAGCGGCTCAAATATTTCTCTCCAATGATTTGTTAAGCTGTTTCTAAATGCTGCTTAATTGAATTTTTTAAGGCTATTGATAAAAAAGTAGGAACAGCATTTCCTATTTGTAAATTTTTTGAACTTCTTGAGCCATAGAAAATATAGCTATCTGGAAAACATTGTATTCTTGCACCCTCTCTAGTTGTTAATGGTCGTGGTGCTTTTGGATGGATACATCTTGAGGATGATGGAGTACTTAAATTTCGTGTAATTGTGGGCGTTGGTCTTTCCCACCATAATCTACAGTATGTATTTTTAAATCCTGATTTGGGTCGTAATTCTTCTGGTGCATCTTGAGGTGTTCCACCATCAGGTAAACATTCCATAAGTTTTACTAATTTATCATTATTTTTTGGTGCATTATGATCCATCAGTTTTTCAGGTGCTATATTTCTCATTAGTTTTTGAAATTTATTATTTGGCTCACTACTATATTCAAAACTTTCTTCATTACTTTTAATAAAAGGCAAATCACTTATTGCTTCTGATAAAGTTAAATATGGTTTTAAATTTTGGTTAAAAATATTATTATCATCAGAATTACAATGAGTTTTATTTGGATATTGAAAGTCTTGGTTTAATTTTGTACCGATGATTATTACTCTTTCTCTAATTTGTGGTACACCATAATCTGCTGAATTTAAAACTTCATATTTAACTTTATACCCTAATGATTCAAAAAGTGATAAAATTGTTTTTAGTAATTCACCTTTTAGCATTGATAAAAGTCCTTTAACATTTTCAAATAAAAACACTTTAGGATTTAACTCTTCTAAGACTCTATAATACTCTTGAAATAGTTGACCTCTTGGGTCATCAATTAATCTTTTTCCAACAG
>QMKU01000104.1 GCA_003646525.1 Campylobacterota bacterium | reverse complement strand
CTTTACTCCAAGAACTGACAATATTTCATCTTTATGCTCTAAAGAGATATCAAAATCTTCTTTAAAAGAGTAGAAATTTCTTCCACCAAAGCCCAATAACATAATATTTCCTTTTGTAGTTATGTTATGATTATAACATAGATTTCAACTCTTATATTAGATTATTGTCAATTCTGTCAATTTGCTCTTTGGAAGTGATGGCTTCAGCCTCATCAAACACCTGCCGAAGCTAAAGCATCGGTTCCAAAAAGTTGAATATTTCCCTTATTTCATTGGCATTGCGCAGGAGCGATGGGAACTAGGGTAACTATCCGTGCCATTGACTCTGACTAACTATCAGGTGATTATCACAGAAAGATATGTAAGACATGTTAAAAATGGACATAGAGATGATCTAAAATATATCTGTACCATAGAACCTAACAAGCGAACAAAAAAGCCCGAGGTTTGCTTGGTCTTTGAAAAGAGATATGACAATCAAACAGTTAAATTGGTAAAGTTAAGAAATTTATTCAAGAAGTCGTTGTCGTTAAAAACTATTTTTAGAAAAGATTGATACCTAGTAGACCAAAAACTACTAGGAGCGATGATAGCTGTGGTCTGATGCCTTATGCTCGCACATAATCCCCAAAGTAACGCCTGATAACGGACTACTATCTGGTTTTGTAATTTTATTATAACCAATAAACCAAAAATACGCAAGAGATTAATTTCATCTCGTGACGACGGTCTCCGTCGTCACGCATACAGCGTCATGAGTGATAAAAAGATGATTTACCTTGCTTCCCTATGAAAAAAATTTTGGCTTAATCTCTATCAGATATTAGGGTAGCCTAACATTAAAAGTATCACATTTCTTGAGGTCACCGCTCTTAAATCCTCTCTTGAACCATTCGGTGCGTTGCGCGGCACTTCCATGGGTGAAACCATCAGGTCTCACATAGCCTTGTGCCTTCTTCTGAAGCACATCGTCACCGATAGAACTAGCAGCATTGAGTGCCTCTTCTATATCTCCGGGTTCCAAAATATTAAATCGCTTCTGTGCATGATATGCCCAGACACCTGAGTAGCAATCTGCTTGAAGCTCTACGCGCACCTGCATAGCATTTGATTTTTTTTCACTTCGTACTTTCTGTTTGTATCGCTGTACCTTGTCAAGAGTGCCTTGTATATTCTGTATATGATGACCGATCTCATGTGCGAGCACATATGCTTGAGCAAAATCACCAGGAGCATTATGTCGATTTGCTAATTCATCGAAAAAACTTAGATCCAGATAAACTTTTTTGTCAGCAGGACAATAAAAAGGCCCCATCTGTGCACTAGCGTGACCACACCCACTTCGTGTCTGCCCACGATAAAGAACCATAGTGGGCTCTGTGTAGCGCAAACCGTACTGAGGTAGAATATCACGCCAAACATCCTCTGTATCAGCCAAAACAATTTTCATGAATTTTGCCTCTTTCTCATCTTTGGCTTTATTGACAGGTTGCCGTTGTGCTGATCCACCCATACCTAAAAGTGCCAAAGGATTATATCCACCCATATAAGCTGCAACACCTACAGCGATAATGACCCAACCAAATTTACTTCCGAGCAAACGCTTCAAAAGCGGTGCTAACATGATGATTGTTCCCATGGAGATACCACTTCCACCTCCTCCTGAGCTTTCCCTCCTATCATCTACATTGTGACTCTCTCTTCTATTTTTTCGCATTCTCTACTCCATTTACAATATAAGCATTATAACCCATAACAAATGCTCTTTATGCCAAATTATACCAACCGAAAGTAAAAATTGACTACAATTGCCAGTACCACTCAAACCAAGTAGACCGTGGTACTAGACAAAACCAAGGAGTGTCCGTGTCACTAGCCTTAGCCAGAAAGTACCGCCCCTCAACTTTCGATGATCTTATCGGACAGGATGCTGTTTCGCAAACATTGAGTCAAGCACTTGATAGTGACAGACTCTCTCATGCCTATCTTTTTTCGGGACTTCGAGGTAGTGGGAAAACCTCTACTGCCAGAATCCTTGCCAAAGCACTGCTCTGTGAAAAAGGGCAAAGCTCTCACCCCTGTGACCAATGCACGCACTGTATCATGGCAAATGAAAACAGGCATATGGATATCATCGAAATGGATGCCGCAAGCAACCGAGGAATCGATGATATCAAAGATCTCATTGAACACACCAAATACAAACCAAGTTCCGCTCGCTACAAAATCTTCATCATTGATGAAGTACACATGCTCACCCCACAGGCATTTAATGCACTGCTCAAAACCCTCGAAGAGCCTCCCCCATTTATCAAGTTTATTCTCGCAACAACTGATCCACTGAAATTACCGGCAACGATTCTGTCCCGTACCCAGCATTTTCGCTTTAAAAAAATACCATCCAAGCTTGTATTGCAGCATTTAGAACACATTCTCAACAAAGAGAGTGTCGAATATGAAAAAGAGGCACTTGAAATTATTGCGAGAAGTGGCGCAGGAAGCTTGAGAGATTCACTTACGCTTCTCGATCAAGCAATTGTCTACTCCAAAAATTATGTCAATATCGCGACCGTGACGGGTATGCTCGGCATTATCGAGCCAAATCTACTTGAAAACTTACTAGATAATATCATGCAAAAAGATCAGACCGAGATCCTCTCTTTTGTGAAACTTGCTGCCGACTATGAGACGGAGATGATCATAGATGAACTCATACTATTTCTCAAGACTCTATTGCTCTCTCAAAATTCCAAAATACCTCCTATGATCATCGAGCGTTTTTTCCGTATTTTGGCTGATTCCAAATCTCTACTCAACCTTGGAGGAGATGGAGAATTTATCCTTGCACTCACACTCTTCAAGATGATGGAGGCTCTTGAGATCAAAAATATTGATCTGATGATCAAAGCATTGGAAAAAGAGCTAAAAGGCATTAAAATACCTGATAGTGTCACTACTCAGACTCCAGAGACAATCGACAAAACTGAAGTGGTCAGCAGTAGCAAAGAGGAGATCCAAACTCCTCCTATTCTCAAAAAGCAAATACCTGAAGTGACAGTTAGCCAATCACCTTCACTACAAATCCCCCCTCCTCCTGCTCAAATCAAAACAACAGAAGACGAACAGAGCAAAAACCAAAGTATTCATGATTTTCAGTTGCAGTATCAACAAGTTTTTAATACACTTATTGAAAGAATTTATGACCGTGACTATGATCTAGGGGAGTGTTTTAAAAATAATATTTACTTTGAAGGCTTTGAAAATGCTACGCTGACATGGGGATCTCAAGCCCAAGGAGATGCAAAAAAAATGCTGAGAACTCACTGGGCAGTCATCAAAATGTTTGTGCAGGATCTTTTTGGTATTGAAACCAAAATTATCAATATCCCCCAAGAAGCATCTCAAGCAGCATCTCAAGAGTCACTTCAAAAGTCATCCATACAAGACGAGACAGATAAAAAAAAAGTTGACACCCCACCCATAAAAGAGAATATCCCTCAAGCAAACTTCTATATGGACTCTGCATCCATGATCGAAGAGATTGAAATGAAGAGTAGTTGCATCATGCCCGAAGCAGGAGAGACAGAAGCGGCGAAGGAGAAAGAGCCCTCCAATATTCTCGATGAACCTATGATCAAAGAGATACTCAATCTTTTTGATCCCAAAAAGGTACGCGTCAAACGAAAAGTGTGATTGGCATTGACCAAGATGGTGGGAGTGAGAGAGAATACTCGGTCAGGAAGTAACTACTTTAAGTGCAGATTCTTCCAAAAAAGATGACCTTGTGAGATGATGAGATTTGACATAGCTATCGATGATCTTTAAACTATCAATATTGAAATTTACAGTGACTCTTTTTTTGAGCAGTGGAGTGTACTCTATTACTTGTGGTATAGCCGTAGCAGGAATATCTAATTTGGCCAATCTATCTTTTGTAAAATAATCCAACTTATGAGCCACCGGATGCTTACTGTATTCCTCCAATGCAAACTCTAAAACCTCTTTAGCCATATCCACCGCATGTATAAAGTCATCACCATAACTATATGCACCATCTACATCGGGGATGATGACATTATAAGCACTATCCTTGGCATCTTCATCTTGATATAAAAAAGCTATATATTTCATAACAATTTGACTCCTGTATCTTTTTCTATTTTTTTGACTGTACCTATAGGGATATCTGATTTACCATGCACAGCAACTGTTGTATATTTGGTGCCATTGGTCAATCTAATATGGCTACCTTTTTGTCTTAGCTGTTTGAAACCATTCTGTTGCAGTAGTCTGATTATCTCTTTTGCATTCATAAATTTATTATAGATTAAAAAACTTATGCTTATGCTTATGTTAACATAATCAGGAATCCCATAAGAACAAAACTACCAATATGATGCAGGATTTTACTCGTTCAACAGCTGGAGCTGTTGAACGAGTAAAATGTAGAACTAAAGTCCAACTTCTGATGGATTATGTTTGTTCTGGTTTAAAATTAAAATAGTATAATAGTTCCCATAGCTATGAAAGGATTTTGTATTGCCAACATTATTAAATCAAAATGGTTTTAAATTTTTCTTTTACGCGAATGAACATGAGCCTAAACATATTCATATTATGAAGAGTGATGGCTTTGCAAAAGTTGAGTTAAAAAATTTAAAAATAGTTTAAAACTATCTAAAACCAAAAGATTTAAAATTGCACTTAAAATTGTAGATGAAAATAGAGATGAGTTTGAAAGGATTTGGGATGAATGGTTTAGTTAAAGGTAAAGAAGTTCATTTTGATGATGAGTATCTTCATGTCAAACTAGAAGATGATAGGATTATCTCCACACCTATTGATTGGTACGAACCATTGAAAAAAGCTACACTTTCAGAACTAAAAGAGTATAAGTTAATCTGTCTCAATACTGGTATCGAGTGGGAGTCTATAGACTATCACTTAAATATAGAGAGTATGCTAGAGGCTTCACTTACAAAAGTGGCTTAATACAGCAAAGAAGGAAATCTTCTCTTTTTTAGATTCACGCTTTTATTTTTACTTTTATTTAATCTTTTTGTTGTACAATTATGGAAAGGGTACACAGAAATGACAGGAAGGGAATGTTCCTATCATCTTGTGAGACTAGACCTTAGTCTTTGTCTGTGTTCTTTGACCTTTTACTCTCTTTATAACTTAGCCACATAATAGTGACCTTTGCTACTCCAAGAATCAAAGCCAGTACTGAAAACAATGTTTCCATCATCGTACCCTTTCAGCTGAGATAACCCTGCCTATGCTAAAAAGCATCATAGCTTCAAACCCACCCACTCAAAAGAAAAAAAGAACACTACCCCTTTTAGCTAAAGGGCACGGTGAATTATAGCTTGTTTTTACTTGAGTTGGTGATGTGTTTGAGTGATTTCTAGTTCCCATCGCTCCTGCGTGGGAATTCATACTTGACATTGAGATACACCCCATACACATTCCCACCAAGATGGTGGGAACGAGAGAAAAGTGTGATCCCCTCGTGACGACGGTCTCCGTCGTCACGCATACAGCGTCATCAATGATTGAATGGCATTATAGCTATCGTATATGCCCCCACCAAGATGGCAATGCCAATGAAATAAGCTTTTTTGAATAAAACTTGTAGGAGTATGCCCTTGTGG
>QMKU01000103.1 GCA_003646525.1 Campylobacterota bacterium | reverse complement strand
TATTTTTGATCCAAATCGAAGTATCGGTATAAGCATCAAATACTACACCCGGATACGCCTTGGCAAACTCCTGAAGCATCGTTCGAATCTCACGGCTCAAGGCGATGGAATTTCCCTCCTTGGTCTTATTGACATTGATCGAAATATTCTTTTTTCCGTTAAAGTGAGAAATCTCATTTGATTCACTCAGAGCAAAGGAGACACTTGAGATATCACCCAACCGTATATGTTTTCCACCGATAGTCAGCAGTTGATTCTCAAAAGATTTGACACTCTTTTCGCCATTGATCGTAGAGATATAGAGGTGGCTTCCCTTCTGTTCGATCGTACCGATAGGAAAGATAGAACTAAGCCCTTTAATTGCCTGAAAAACGGCAGCTTTTGGGAGTCCATAAGCTTCGAGTTTTTTCTCATTGATCTGTATCAAGACTTCATCATCAGCATCACCTCGTATCATAATACCACTGAGATTTTTGTAACTACTCAATTTGCTTTTAAGTTTTTCTGCGATATCGAGTAGTTCTCTAGTGGGCTTATCTCCTGAGATAGCAAGCAACAACAGAGGCACTTCATATTGTGATATCTTGGCCGTTGGCTCATCCATATCCGAAGGTATATCTCGGCGAGTATTGGAGATGATATCTTTGATATCACCTAGTACTAACTGATTGTTACTGCCTGGCTTGATATCTGCTTTCATATAAAACATACCGTTCTGAATGGTCGTATCAATATTTTCGATTTCACTGACACTTTTGATCTCATCTTCTATTGTCTTGACGATCATTTTGTCCAAAATATCCGCACTAGCACCGGGATATCCACCTGAGATCGTGATCTGGTCGAGTTCAGAAGGTGGAAAGATCTCTTTGGGAATATTTTGGTAGGAAAAGATCGCCAAAACCAACATAAAGAGCATCAAAATATGATTGATGATCGGTCGATCAACCGAAAAAGCAATAAAAGACTTAATCACTCTCACTCCTCCGTATCTTCGATTACAAAAATTGTATCTGCCACTCTGTTTTTAAATTTCAATTTCTGCACCTGATTTTCCAACATCATTTTCTCTTCTCTCAGAGCGGAAACTTCCCTTTCGATATAATTAATCCTTCGACTCTCATAATAGATTTGATTACTGAAGTAAATATTGATAGCCGCCAAGATCACAACGATCACCATCGACATAACAATAATAATAAACAGACTAAATGATATACCATTCTCTCGCGATCTTCTTTTTTTGACACCATCCATTATACGGTATCTTGACTTAGAGATTTAAACCGAAATGATCTCATTTTGGCACTACGACTTCTAGGGTTTATTTTCAGCTCTTCTCTGCTCGCTGTGATCGGTTTACGATTGAGGACTTTTCCTCTAGCATTGTTTCTGCCACAGCTACAGCGAATCACTTGTGGGTCACAGATACACGCCTGTGCCCACTTTCTAAATCGATTTTTGACCAAACGGTCTTCTAGGGAGTGAAATGTAATCATTGTAACGATTGTATCAGATAGGTGCATCGCTTCCAAAGCATCCAACAAGCCCTCTATCTCTCCTAGCTCATTATTGACTTCTATCCGTATCGCTTGGAACATCAGGGTAGCTGGATGCATCTTGCCTTTTTTGGGCAACACATGCAACGCAATTTCACTCAATACCTTAGCACTCTCTATAGGTTGTACTGCCCTCTCTTCAATGATAGCGGCTGCCAGTTTTTTATACAAACGCACTTCACCGTAATGATCAAACAGATACTCCAAATCCTTATAGCTATATTGGTTGACTACTTCATAAGCACTGAGAGTCGCCTCACTATCCATACGCATATCTAATCTCTCACTCCTGAAACCAAATCCCCGTTCTTTTTTGTCAAGTTGCAGAGAAGAGACACCAAAATCAGCCAAAAGTGCAGTGATCGGAGTCTCCGTGAGTATTGGCAGGAGAGTAGCAAAAGTCCCCTTGTAGAGTCTACTTCTCTCTGCGAAAGGCTCTAGTCGTTTTCGTGAAAAATCCAACGCCTCCTGATCTCTATCGATTCCGATATGCTTCAAATTGGGATGGCGCTCTAGTATCGCACTGCTATGACCAGCATATCCAAGCGTACAATCGACAAAATATCCACTCTCTACTTCGGAAAAACTTTCCAAAACTTCATCCAACAAAACAGGTATATGGGGTATAAGCACACACAATCCTTTCTATAATTGCATAATCCTAGTTCAAGAATGCTATAATACCAGAATATTGCAAAAAGGAATATTCCCATGGAAAAGAGTCAGCACTTAATTGAAGATATCAAACATGTTTCGCTCTCTATGTTTAACAAAAATTTCTTTGGTGTTTATCATGGATCTATCTCTGCAAAAGTTTCAACCCATAGTTTTTTGATTAATAAAAAAAATACAATTCTTGATGAAGTCACAGAAGACTCCCTCATCCGTCTTGACTGCAACAAAAAAGACTATCGCTGGAGCTCTGCTAGTGGTGATGCTGAGATTCATGAACACTTATATCAGGCAATTTCCAGTGCAAAGTATATCTCTTATACGATGCCACCTTATGCAACTGCTTTCTCTCTCTGTCATGGCAAAGTGCTTCCCAAGGATTACTTTGGCAAGGTTTCACTAGGGGAAGTATTGGTTTATGATCCTAGAAACTTTGATGATTGGCATGAACGAGCCCCCTATGAAATCGCACAATTTTTCCAAAAGAATGATACACATTTACTGCTTATCAAAGGATTTGGACTGATCTCTTACGACCGTGATATTATCGAAATGGCAAAAAAAGTTTCTATCCTCGAAAATAGTTGTCGCCTTCTTGCTCTCAGCTCTTTTTCGTAAATCCAAATAAATCTATAGTATTATTTTGCTATAATCACTGCAAATATTATTATTTATCTATCGGAGTGTACAAATATGGAACTATTAGGGCAAATTGGCAAGCGTCTCCAAATCATTAAAATAGCGATTAGTCTTACGGATGATGAGACAATCAACATACAGCGTTCTCAACTCAAACTACACAAGGATGATGCGCAACTCGACACAATTCTCTCCATGCTTAATGGTGAGAATTATGCTCAGGCTTCCAATCTCATAGATCAATATCTTCGTGTCTCTACTGCTGATCATTTAACATCCACCCCTGAAACAACAACAGACCAACCTAGTGACGATATCAATGGATGCAACGATGAAATGGATCAAAAAATCTCCTCGCGCAGTAGAGAAGAAGCTGAATTGATCAAAAAATTTGGTCTCTTCATGGAGGGAGTTGCCAAGGAAGAGGCGTACAATCCTATCAGTGAAGATGAGATGTATCTGATGTCCAAAGAAGCTGCAGACAAAACAGTACCTTCCGAAGAAGAGATATCAACACTTCCCCCAAAACAGCCAAATGCCAAAGATATAATAGATCAATTCTATGCTATTGACAAAGAGAATCTTCCTCATCGTGATACCATGGAGGATGCTTCGCTCAAACATACCCAAGTCAAAGATGAGGTAGCAGAAATAGCTCAAGTCGGAGATCAACCAACAGAAGAAGAGGATTCTTCCTACACAATTCCTGATACAATCGAAGATGAATTGGATGACAGAGAAGAATCAGATGATGGGAAAGAATTGGATGATGGGAAAGAAGAGATATCAGATGAGCCATCTGAACTATTAGACGATAGAGTATACGAGGAAGTCAATGAGTCTGAGACAGGCCCTCAAGAAACAGATGAACTTTTGGATGAAGAGCCAATAGAGTATACTCCCATCTCATATATCGATCAAAAACTAAAAAATATGCTTAATCAATATCCACAAGTCGAAGAGAGCTCTGAGCACTTCAAAAGCGAAGAAGACCTGCTCGCTACTATCAGTCTCAAAGGATATACCGAGGCAGATATCCAAGCAGAAATAAATAAAGTCTTTCTACTCCAAAAAGAGGGTAAACTCGCAGAAGCATCACACCTCCTGCTCATCTGTGCTGCTACAGAATCACTTTATGCTCAATTTTTTCTCGCTAGAGAACTCTATAAGGGGAAAATTCTCCAGAGAGATCTCTCCGAAGCCTTCACCCAGATCAACCGAATGGCAATAAATGGGTATCCTGAAGCTATTTGCGATCTTGCTCAACTCTATGAAAATGGTATTGGTATCGACAAAGACAAGAAAAAAGCCTTTGATCTCTATCAGGATGCCCTTGAATCAGGAGTTGAACGCGCTGATGCTCACATCACCAGAATGGAAGATGCCTCCACAGGGATATTGGGTAAAATTTTCAGGTTTTAAGGAAAATTTCGGCATTGTCCCTAGGTAGTTCACACTTTCACATCAACTATTGCCTCTATAGTGATTGCTTCTATTTTGATTGGGTTTGTTGAGTTCAAGGAGAGGAAATGAGGAAAAACAGATTAACTAGATTTTGGGAAAGTCACCATAGGAATACCATGAAGCATTATCTGTATTTGAGCTGTGACAATGGAGCATTTTAAACCATACTCCATTGTCTGTAGCTATGAATTACTTAACACCAACGATTGAATTGAAAGTAATATCTATGAAATATAAAATATTCTGTGATGAGAGTAATCACTTATTAAACACCAAGTCCAATTTAATGGTTAACGGTGCTATCTTAGTAAATGAAGAAAAAGTTGAAGAGATAAACCGATATATTAAACATCTAAAACATAATTACAACTATTTTAATGAACTGAAATGGACAAAACTTCTCAACTCAAAAAAAGAGTTTTACAAAGAGTTGATAGACTACTTTTTTGAAAGTGAAATGAGATTTAAAGCTACTTTTATCCCCAATAAAAAAGACCACACTCACTCTTCATACAATAACTCTCATGATGAATTTTACTATATTGTCTATTTTTACACCATGAGAAACTTTATGAACAACTCTGATGAATATAAGATTTATCTTGATTACAAAGATATAAATGGTGGGAAACGCATAAAAAAGCTCAAAGAGACTTTAGGTAAACAGGCTAAAGCGTGTGACATCTATATTATTCAATCCCAAGAGTCACAGATTTTACAACTTTGTGATATTTTTATAGGGGCAATCGGCTATAAAAACAGAACCGACCTTGATACCAAAGAGAGTGAAGTTAAACTTTTTATTATTGAATATATTGAAGAGAAATTGGGTTATCCTTTGGTAGCCACTGCACCTTGGATTGAGAAGTTTAATATTTTTAGATGGTATTTAGGATAGAGATGATAATTTTAACTTCTGCCACACTAAGAACACTCAATCCAATAAGCATTGAAGAGCTATTTTCTATTTTCAAAAGAGATTTCATAGATAATGAGACCTATCTAAGAAAAGAAGAGCAAAGCTATCTTATCAATGTCAAAAAAGAATGCTGTTGTCCTTGCCCATTTGACAATACTCCAAAGCCTGAAAGATTTTGGCATATCATTACCAAAGATGAATATAATCCAAGAGCTAGAAACAGTCCATGTCCAAACGATAAAGAAAAAAACCGTAAATATGATGAAGCACGAGCCAAACGGATTCATTGGGTAAAAATCATTATTGACAATTGGCAGAGCGATGGCAAAAATAATGGATATGAAAAATAGTATTATGGGCAGAAAAGTTGTACCTACAATTATCTTATCAATAGCAGTATCTTCTCTTGCT
>QMKU01000102.1 GCA_003646525.1 Campylobacterota bacterium | reverse complement strand
TGACCAAATTCAAGACCTTTCCTCCGAGGATTTAAAGTTAGTCCTTGCAACAGTGGACAAGTATGTGGAGTTTTATCTCCGAACGCAGAACAAATAGGCTTAATTTCAGCAGTCCCGCCTGAACTTCATCCCAAGAATCCACTGTAATCATACCCAAATAAATCCAAATATCCGTAACCCATTAAACAGCAAGCGAATACTTGCAGAAATTCATTCCTCCCAGTTTTCCAATTTGACAATCGCTTCCAATTTTTCTTTCAAGGCGGGTATGTCAATGGAGACAATGTCCCATATAATGCTTACACTCACACCAAAGTAAAAGTGGATGATTTTATCTCGTGTTCTACTAATATCACGCCATTTAACAGTGTTATATTTCTCCTTTAATTCATCTGACACTTTTTTAGCCGCCTCACCAAGTATCTCAATGTTCCTAATAACTGCATCAACAACAATTTTGTTATTTTTAAATTCCTCGTAGGTGAATCCCTGAGTATACTCCAAAATATTCTCACAGGCAGAGAGCATATCAAATATAAAATCTTTATCCATTCTCTTAAACATAAATAACTTCCTTTTTTATCCGTTCTCTTACATACCTCAACCTTATTGTGTCTATACTATCAGGCGTTAGAAGGTCTATCTCTCTACCAAGCAAATTTTCCAAAAATTCTATAAGTCGGGCGACATTTGAAAAAGTTCCTCTCCCCTTCTCCAGTTCAACCACCACATCCACATCGCTATCTTCCCGGGCTTCATCCCTCGCAAAAGAACCAAAAATCCCTATTCTCTTAACCCCAAACTCACGAAGTTTCCCCTTGTTCTCCCTCAATTTTTGAATTAATTCCCTCCGGGTGTTCATTTTTTCTTCTTCCCAAAATCTTTTCTCTTCTCCAAAAATAGTTTCAAAATCTCCATAGCGTCTTCTTTGTCTCCCAAATGTCTGGCAGTATACTCCACGCACACAGCTACAACGGCAGACATAGGAATGCGTGCCCGAACCCGCTTACTGACCCAGGACTTCAATTTATCAATTTGCTCAAGGGTGTAAAACGGCAACGAAAAAGTGTACTTACTCTTCGCCTCCTCCGGAGGATTGTCCAACAATTCTGCCACATCAAGTTCAGGGTCAAAACCCAATTTCTCTTCCGCTTTTTCCCCCTGTTCTTCCACGATATCTGAAACTTCTTCGTTCAACTCTTTTTTCTCCAACTCAGCGGAGTTCTTCGTCCCCATAAAAAGCTTTGTAACCTTCCCTTCGCCAATTGACGGTCTCACTGCCGATTTTTTGCCCATTTTTCTACCTCCATCGCCAAGTTTTTGTATTGTCTTGCCTGTTCACTATCGGGATACATCACCATCAACGGTTTCCCCGCCACGGTTGAATATGCAAATTTTACCGTGCGGGTTATCACTGTTTCAAAGGTTGGGAAGCGTTCCCTTAGAATTTGAAGGACTTCTTCAGAGTGATAAGTCCGTTTCATATACATCGTGATAAGGGCTCTAATCTCCGCCGAGGAATCGGGATCCATAATAGAATTGAACAGTTGATTAAACCGCCCAAGAGAGATCATTGAAAGATATTCAGCCTGCACTGGAACAATCACCATCTCCGCCCAGACAAGGGCATTCACCACTAACCAACCCAGAGATGGCGGGCAATCCACTATCGCATAATCAAATTCTCCCTCAAAAATTTTTAATTTCTCACTTAAAACCTTCCGCTTTCTTTGAAGTTGATACTCCACAACTGTCAAATCGTAGTTTGAGGGCAAAAGATAAAGATTATCTGGCTCAACACTCAACAACTTGGGCTTTGAATCAGAACTCTCCAAAAAGTCTGCCACGGTGTAAGAAACCTCCTGGGGGTCAAAACCAAGGGAAACCGTTAATCCAGACTGGGGGTCAAGATCAACCAGCAAAACCTTTTTACCCATCAGAGCCAATCCGGCTCCGAGATTGGCTGCTGTGGTGGTTTTCCCCACGCCTCCTTTCTGATTTGTGATCGCCAACCGTCTCATTTTCGTAAGTACTTACAGAAAAATGTTCTTTCGTTTATGTAGGTATTTCGTGATTATCTTTCTAACCATAATTTATGAATAAAAATTTTTCATTAAAAATCAACAAAATTTTTTTGAAGTTTTTCGTCTTCATGGTTTTTCCTTAAAAACTGTTTTTAAAGAAAAACCTAAAAGTTTGTTTTTCTTGTAAAACTTATTTACTGCCCATTCATCCCTGGCTTTACCTTCCATCGGGGAAACCCTCTGTTCTTTTTCCGTGAAATTTTCCTGGCAAGAATCCCGATGTACTTTTGAGCGGCGCTGTAAAGCTCATCAAGGGAATACAGCACATCCCAATGATAAACATTCACTGGGTACACGGATACCAGAAAAGGAGCTTTTCGTTTATGCATAACTCTCCAAGAACCCGGGACCCTCACCATATACCTCGGGGAAAATTCTGGTTTCGTAATTATACCGTATATCAGATTAAGAAATTCGTAAACGAGGCTTATCCTATGGAATTCTTGCTCAACCGAATAAGTTTTATCAAGATAAAAATACAGGTAAGCGTCTCTACCAGTCCAAACCATTATATCAGGTAACGGCAGTCCTCTACTTAAATAAAATTTTTTAGCAATCCCAAAATCTATATTTTCCGAACCCTTGGGAATAAGAGAAAGATAGTATTCATATGCCTCCCTTTCAATCCTCCCCGAGTTAACAATTAGCGTCTTCAAGAACCGTTTACCATCAACCGTAGTAACTATAGGAGAGTAGAAGAAATGCCAGAAAAACCTTTCAGGATGTTTTTTAATGTGCTGCAGCCACCAATCTTGCAAAGAAAGATGTGTGACAGAAACAAATTCCCTTACGATTTCTTCTTTTTCACCAGGAGACCTCAACAAAACTTCAAATTTTGCTCCCGGCAAATGAGGAAGTGCCAATTGAGCAGACCTAAAATTATCTTCTTTAAAATCCTCAAACTCCTCGATTTGATCATATAACGCCATCTTGACAGCGTAAAACTCCGAGGTCGCCTTCATAAAATCGTTGCAATATCCCCTTTTCATACTAACCTCCCTTAGTACACGCTCTCCAATTTTCCCTGCTCCCTATTCTTAAATACAGAGCTTCCCGCAAAAAAACCGAACGCTAACTCCTCCAGTTGAACCTTAAGGTTGAACAGGCGAGCTCTTGGTAAGCCGCAAAAATCGCTCTCAGCCCATTCGCCAAATTGCCCTTATTCGCCCTCAGATTCCTCTCAGAACAATTTTTTCTTTTCGCAAGTATGTTTCCTCTCATAAAAGTTTTACCCCGCCTCAGAGACGATTTAAGAGGGTAATTTGAATTGGACAAAAACATCCCCCTCAGTTCTCACCACCAACCGATGGGAAAACTCACAAGACCAAATTGATAAATTATATTGACAAATAGTTTGACTATTTTCATACTTTACCTAACCAATTTGGAAGGAAAAATGGAATACATAAAACGAACCGCAGAGAAAAAAATACACAGCGTTCTCAAAGCAGGGCTGATAGCCCTGATAGTTGGACCCCGTCAGACCGGGAAAACCAGCCTGTTAAAACACCTACAACTTCAAGCCCAGCAAAAAGGAGATTTAACTCTGTTCGTTGATGGAGATTATCCAAACCAATGGGAATACCTGTTTGACACGGAATCCCTCACAGCCAGAGCAAAGGAGACAAAGCGGCTTGATAAACGCCTCTGGGTCTTTATTGACGAACTCCAGCGCATTGAAAACGGGGGAATAGCACTAAAGCGAATTTACGACCTTGTAAGAAGGGAAAAACTGCCGGTTTATTTCGTAGCCACCGGGTCAATTTTCCTCTGGGGACGCAGAGGAATAGGAGAAAACCTCACCGGAAGAGCCTCCGAAATTTATCTTCTCCCCTTTTCTTTGCGGGAACTCTTTGAAAATCTTGTGGAAACCCAATTGGACAAGAGCAATGTAAAAGCACAAATTCAGGCTTTTCGGAATGAGTTAAAGCAAATCTGGGGTAAAATTCTTCAATTTGGTTCGTTTCCCCCGGTATGGATTGAAACACTTCCGGAAAATAAACGACTTTTGGCGGAAAACATAACCTTCGGGCACATAAGACGGGATATGCTGTCCCTGGTATCCCGAGGTGATTGGGGAATCTTCCAGAACTTGCTAAAAATACTTGCCACAGAACTGGGAATTTTCTCAATATCCACCCTCTCCAAGGAATTAAAATGCAGCCGACACACTGTTCAACGCTATCTTGATGTAGCCCAGGAATTATTCATCTTGAAACTGGTAGGAAATTTTGGGGGAAGTTTAAGGAATGAACTCCGCAAGCGCCCCAAACCGCAATTTGTTGATGTGGGTTTCATAAGAGCCCTCACGAAAAACTGGGGGGAAACATCGGGTATGCTAATGGAGCAAGCCGTCGGCGCAGAGCTGTGGAAAGCGGGTGTAAAGCTACGCCACTGGCGTACCAAAGGCGGCGCCGAAGTAGATTTCGTAATAGGGGAAAATATCCCCGTAGAAATTAAATCGGGCTACAGAGGAATCCATTTGAGCCGGGGGTTTAAAAGTTTTCTTGACCAGTACAGCCCCAAGGTTGCCTTCTGGCTAATGCCAGGCGAGAACGAAACAGTCACTTACAAAAACACCACCGTTCACATAATGCCAGCAGAGGCGTTTATCCTTGAAATTGAAACCGCATCAGAAGATTTTTGAACTTTGAAAACCTCTGCAACGAATCCTTATTCCGAAAGAAATAACTGCTTTACCAACATAAAATTCACACCCCAGGGAATTCTAACTTTCCCTGGGGTACCAACCATTCTCACTTCCAGATATTACCTTCACTCACACTCACATAACCAGTCTTAGTGTCTCTACCCTCACTCACTCTTACACTATCATTTACATTAGAACTACCACCTACTTCATTACCAGCATCTTCCTTACCCTTATTACTATTACTTTCATTACTATTACTTTTTCTTTCGGTCTTTCTCTTTCGCTATCTCTGGCTCTCCCACACCACCCCTCTGTGGGGAGCGAATTTTAGTATATACATCAAATTCCTATTGTCAAGTCCAAAATTACGAATTTTCCAAAGATTTTTATATAATGGAAAATCCTTACCAACCTAATTTCCGCAAATAAAAATCACTTCAACAAAAATCAAAAGGGTGGGGAATTATCCCTAAAAACAAAAGAATTTTCGCCTGTTCAAATTTACTTCTTCCCCACCTAAGTTTGTGCCATTTCGTCTTCTTTAAAACTCGTTGTCGTTCAAGAAGTTATCAGTCAAGTTTACATAATAGTCATACTGTTTAATTTAACAAACACTAAAATCCCCAATAACTTCCCCTCCATTAACTCACAAACTTTTTTATTGTGTTGACTTTCCTCGCCTCTACTCCCTTGTCTCCGGGTTTCTCTTTCCCGGGCGATACTCACAGCGCAGGGAAATCGCCTCAGATACCGGTCCGCTCAAACGGAATGGGACGCCGTTTCTCCCCGGAACCAGCGCAAACCTGCGGGCAGAAATATCCCCATCACGAATCGCTCGCAGCACCGGGGAAATCTCAAAAAACACCTCACCGCTGTCAGGGTCGTATATCCCTGCCACTGCATAACCGAAATCGCTTTCGGATATCCGCCTCGCATC
>QMKU01000101.1 GCA_003646525.1 Campylobacterota bacterium | reverse complement strand
TACATAGTCACAAAGTACAAGGATGTCTGCTGGATCACCATCATCAGAGAGTGTATTAGCTACAAAGCCATAGTTTGCAGGGTAGTGTACCGCAGAGTAGAGCACCCTATCTACTTCAACCGTACCAGACTCTTTGTCGATTTCAAATTTGATATTTGAATTGAGTGGTACCTCGATAATTGCCTTCACTGCGTCTGGATTTTCTCCATAACCTACTTTTGTTATATCCATAGTGCTTCTCCCTAAATTAAGTATTTGTGAATAATATCATAATATAGTTTGAAGTAGGGTATTATCTACAAGTTGTTACTTTGAGAATCCTGATGGAAACTCTTTTTTTAGGATATTTTCCCACAAAAGATAACCTTGGCTGTTGAGGTGGACACCGTCGAGGGTGTATTGTCTCTGCATTCCAAAGTGATCTCCCCAGAAAGATGTGTGAAGATCTATATATCGTATATGCCGTTTTTGGACTTCATTTTTCAAAAAAGTATTGAGAGCTTTGATGTTTGCATTGATTTGATCGGCTTGATAAAAATCTATCACGGGCAGTGTAGAGAGAATGATAAGCTCTCTAGTGTCAGAGAGAGCATCTAAAATTCTGGAGTAATTTCTTTTGACTTGCTCAAGCGGTTTATCGTTCAATAGATCATTGACACCTATCATCAATACAACGGTGTGTGGTTTCCTCTCTGTTATTGTATTGATACGAGCGAGCAGACCAGCCGTTGTGTCACCTGAGATACCAGCATTATAATGGGCTCCAAAATGATGCCAATTGTGCCAATCAGTCATACTGTCACCCAAAAATATAAGATTTTCCTGTTTCATCTGTCTGAATCCATAAAATTTCTCCTTATGATAGGGGCTTTTGGTTAATAGTTCTGAAAAAATCCATAGAGAGAATAGTCCCAATACAAGGATGATACCTGTTCTAGATCTCCAAGATTGAGTAGACAGCACTAGGGAAGTCCTCTCTGCCATTCAAGAAGCTCAACTCCATGATAAAACAACTTTCGACACAATGTGCACCAACTTTGTCGATGAGATTGGCAGCAGCTTTGGCAGTACCTCCAGTAGCTATGAGGTCATCAATGAGTAGGACTTTTGATTTTTCGCCTGCTTTGCTACATCCATTTTCCCCAAAAGCATCTATATGGATCTCTACTTCATCAAAGCCATACTCCAATGAGTATTTCTCTGCGACTGTAGTGTAGGGAAGTTTGCCCTGTTTGCGTACAGGTACAAAGCCCAGACCGAGTCTATCAGCCAATGCAGCCCCAAAAATAAACCCTCTAGCATCAATGCCTGCGATATAGTCCAAGTCATAGCTTTGATAGCGATCTGTGAGGTGATTCATCAGAGTCTGAAATGCTTTGGGATTGTTGAGCATCGTAGAGATGTCTTTGAAGATGATTCCTGGTTTTGGAAAATCTGGAATATCTCTGATACTTCCGAGGATAATTTCTTTCTCTTCTTGGTTCAATGTGATCATTGTGTTACCTTTCTATGTAATAAGCCTTAATTTATTGGCATTGACGGTGGACTGGTATGTGTTCATCCCAGATCGGAACCGAAACTGCAACACTCTTCGATCTTGTCGACACGACCAGCATGTCGTCCGCCTTCAAATTCTGTTTCGCAGAAGGCATCTATGGTGCTCTCTATGGCTCCTTTGCCGATGACTCGTTCTCCAAATGCAAGGATATTTGCATTATTGTGTGCTCTTGACATTTTGGCAGTATAAGCATCATGGCAGAGTGCTGCACGGATACCCTGAATCTTATTCGCGGCAATAGAGATACCGATACCAGTACCACAGATGAGGATACCGAAGCTTTTTTCATCTTCGACGACGGCACGGGCGCATTTATGGGCAAAGTCGGGGTAGTCAACTCTGTCGGCTGAATTTGGTCCTAGATCGATAATTTCATGACCAAGTGTTGTAATGTACTCTTTGACAAAGGCTTTGAGAGCATAACCCGCGTGGTCTGTTGCGATATAGAATTTCATAGATTTCCTTTTTATATTTTACGCCATAAGCCACTTAATGATCCAACCAACAGGCTGAAAAAGGTAGCTTGAAAGCGGAGTAAACAATACGGCTAACAGTAGTAACATTCCGTAGGGTGCTATTTTGTCATAAATGAGAGTAAAGCCTTTGAGATTCCACCCTTGAGCGAGATAGCGAACAGCATTGGCTCCGTCTAGTGGCGGTATAGGCCAGAGATTGAAGATACCCAAAAGTACATTGATTACCACGCTTTGATAGAGAAAAAAAGCGATAAACGCACTGAACATTGACTCAGGATGAGAGAAGAGTGGAAAGATTGCTGCACAGATCGCTGCGAGAATGAAGTTGTAGGTGATGCCTGCGAGAGAGACTGCTACTGCGGCATTGGTACCACCATTTCTTATGACAGTAGAGATATTGATAGGAACAGGCTTCGCCCAACCGAAGATGAAAGGTGCACCGCTAAAGTAGAGCACCGCAGGAACTAGAATTGTTCCGATAGGATCGATGTGAACGAGAGGATTTACACTTAGTCGTCCCAAGCTTTTTGCTGTTGGATCACCATATTTGTAGGCAACCCATCCATGCATAATCTCATGTCCGATGATTGCAATAGCTAGTGCAAGTATCATAGAGAGGAGTTTAATGATTTCTATTTCAGTCATGTGTCAATCCTCTCTTCTACTGTATCGGTTCTTCAAGCTGTATAGACTCAATACGACGACCGATGCGTCCCCATCGTATTTTGTAGCGCTCTTGATCCCATAGGACTTCACACTCTTTGGAGTCAAGCTCTAAGTCTCCACAGACTCTGCGCAGACCCACATGATTTTGTCCTGATCCGAATTTGTCATCGCCTTTGAGCATCTTGGTATAACTTCGACTTTCAAGGCTGAAGTAGATCATCCAAGGCTTTCCGACGATTAATCGGTAGGGAATTGAGCCCCAGAAACGACTATCATTGGAGTTGTCACGATTGTCACCAATCATATAGTAGTGATCTGCCTCTACTTTTTTATAAAGAGCATTGACAGGACGGTCGTTGACTGTGTATTCTGGACTCTTGAGATCTTGGATATAGACTGGCGACATATCGATCTCCTTATCGTAGATATAATACTTTAGTAGTGATTCAAATATATTGCTCTGATTTTCGGGAAGGTACTGAATGCCTGGATACTTGCCCATATACGGATTTGAAACCCAGAGTTTGTTCCGAAGTTTGAGAATTTTTTCTTTGGGCCAATTGGCTTTGATATATTCATCTCCTTCGTGAAAGTGAATGAGTAGTCTTTTGTCCATATAGAGTATTTCATCTCCACCGACAGCAACACACCTTTTGACATAGTGTATTTTGTTGTTTTTTGGAAAGCGGAAAATGACGATATCTTCTCGTTTTGGCTTGGGTCCCTCTATGAGATGCCCATTGTCAAAAAAATCTGGCAAGATAGGAACTTCAAGCCAAGGCAAATGAGGGGTAGGAATACCATAGCTAAACTTTTTGGCGAAGAGAAAATCTCCGATCAATAGGCTGCGTTTCATCGAACCACTAGGTATGACAAAAGATTGTGCAACAAAAAATATAAGAAAAAGAACGATTATAATCGTTCCTGTCCAAGTACCAGAAAAGTGGATAAGTTTGCTTAAAAAATTTTTCATGTCTCTCTCTTTTTGGCTGATTTGAGGGTATTTTCGAGTAGTGTAGCAATCGTCATAGGGCCAACACCACCTGGAACAGGGGTAATGTAACTGCATTTTTTACTAACAGCTTGGAAGTCTACATCGCCGACAAGTGATCCATTCGCAATACGGTTGATCCCAATATCGATGACAATGACACCCTGTTTGATCATATCTTCTTTGATAAGACTAGGTACTCCGACTCCAACGATGACGATGTCAGCTGCGAGAGTATGTGCCTTGAGATCTTTTGTATGAATATGAGCGATAGTGACGGTGGCATTGGCATTGAGCAAGAGGCTTGCCATCGGCTTTCCGACAATATTACTAGCACCCACAATGCAGACATTTTTGCCTTGAATCGAAATATCATAGGCTTCAAGCATCCTCATCACTCCTAGAGGGGTGCAGGCGACAAAGCCATCGAGTCCTATCACAAGACGACCGACATTGTAGGGATGGAAGCCATCCACATCTTTTTTGGGATCGATGACTTCGATTATTTTATCTGTGTCGATATGAGCAGGTAGAGGAAGCTGAACAAGTATACCGTCAATACGGGGGTTGTCATTCATCATGGCGATGGTTCCTATGATCTCATCCTGACTGATACTATCGGGCATATGGTGTGTGATAGAGTAGAAACCTACTTTTTCGCATGCCTTGGCCTTCATCTTGACATACGCATGGCTTGCAGGATCATCGCCAATGAGTATTACTGCTAGTCCAGGAACAATATTCATCTCCTGCTTGAGTATTTCTACCGATTTTCCGACACTCTCATAGATTTTATTTGCGAGAGATTTTCCATCGATCAATTGCATTATTTTCACTTTCTCAGATCATTATCCATGTTTTGGCATTTTAGATCAGACTATTTGATTTTTTGGGTATTATATCGAAATATATTTAGGCTACCCCAAAATGGAGTTTTTTTGAAAAAACTATACTTTTTATTCTCTTTATTTCTAATAGCAGGAGAAGATTTTATTTCTGAGTTTGAATATGGACAGATGCTTTACAAGAATCCGAGAGGGATTAGTTGTGCAGCTTGCCATGCTGAGAATGGAGAGGGCAAGGAGATCGTCTCCTATCAAGATGATGAGAATCAGACTATCATTATCAGAGGTGTAGATATCCGCAGTCATTCGCTTGTCGAGATCGAAGCGATAGTGGCAAGAAATCATCCTGTGATGCCTAAGTATTATCTGACCTATGAAGAGGTTGAGGCAATATATTTTTATTTGCAAGAGGTAAATAAAGAATCAAAATAAGGCTACCCCACCTATAGTCCTTTGCTAGCAACCCCATAAAGATATTCAACTTCGTTATCATCAAGATAGAGGGTTTTTCCACTTTCAAAAAAATAAGTCAGTTTTTCTTTTTTGAGAGCTATGCTGTCTATACAATATGAATGTACGGGGATAAAAGCTTGCATCATTCCCAACTCTTCATCAATCGGCATTTCGCAAATATAGCAAGTCTCCGTATCATGGAGACGACCTTCGTATTTCAGTAGTTGAATATAGTTTTCACATATAATGCGCTTGGGGTTTTGTTTGCCCCATTTTTTGACTGACTGGAGCAGGAGATCAAAATAGAAGGGATCTATCTCCTCTGTATCTCTGAAATGTGGTTCGAAGAGTTTGATATAGTTATGCCATAGAAGCAGACGGTTGTTGTCATAAAGCCAATCAAAGCCAAGATGGCTAAGTCCTCGGAGTCTGGGCATAAAACTGCCTTGATCCTCTTCTGCTTCAAAGTCAATCAAATGTCCAAACTGTAAAATAGAGTGTCTCGCACCGAAAAAACGATAATAACTACGAACAGAATGAGTTGTAAGAACTGTACTGATTACATCTTCATTTTTGGCTTTGCGTAAAGCTATAACGAAACCTTTCATCTATTGTTAACCCACTTTTTAGTATAATCAACCTTATTATATAATCAAGTAAATCCATATAATTTAGAACTAATTACAAGAACTATATAGATTTATTTGG
>QMKU01000100.1 GCA_003646525.1 Campylobacterota bacterium | reverse complement strand
TCCCTCGACAAACTCTTCTAGTTTTTCCATTGCTTGAGCAAAATAGTCTCGAAATACAATTGAAAATTCATCTTCGACTCGCTTGATATCGATAGAGAAGTTTGCCATCAACTCCATAATCACTGCTTTGCGTATCTTGTCATCATCGGAGAGTTCGATACCGCGCTCAAACGGAAGCAGACCTTTGTCTAAAGTCTCTTCATAGAGGTTCATATCTTTTGTGTTTTGTGCATAATAGCCTGCTCCTTCACCAATACTTGTAAGTCCAATACCGATGAGATTTGCGCCACCTTTGGTGGTGTAGCCTTGGAAGTTTCGGTGCAGTTCGCCTTTTTTGATAGCAGTGAAGAGTTCATCATTTGGTTTGGCAAAGTGATCCATTCCAACCATCTTGTAGCCATGACTCTCGAAGAAATCGATAGTGTATTGGAAAATATGTAATTTGACATCAGGTGTAGGGAGGGTTGTCTCGTCAAACTTTCGCATAGTCTTTTTGAGCCAAGGTACATGGGCATAGTTAAAGATAGCCAATCTATCGGGTTGTAGAGAGAAGGCAAGTTCAAGTGTTTTCTTGAAACTCTCTAGTGTCTGATAGGGTAAACCATAGATGAGATCAATATTGATACTTTGGATCCCGTAGCGTCTTGCTAGATCGACAGCGGCCTTGGTCAAGTCATAGGGTTGGATACGATGAATCTCTTGTTGTACTTTTGGGTCAAAATCTTGTACGCCAAAACTGATACGGTTAAATCCATGTTTTTGAAAAACTTGCATCTGCTCTTCGTTGAAAAATCGAGGATCAATTTCGCAACTGATCTCAGCGTCATCACTCCAGTTGGAAAACTTGGATTTGATATAGGTGACGATTTCATCAAGCTCAAAAGCCTTATAAAATGTTGGTGTGCCACCACCAAAGTGAAATTGTATCACTTCTCGTGTGGTATCGAGATGAGATGCGAGGATATCGACCTCTTTTTTGAGGTACTCTATGTAACTGCTTAGCTTCTCTTCTTTGGAAGTAAAAACTACATTGCATCCGCAGAAATAGCATGCAGAACGACAAAATGGCAGATGAACATAAAGTGAGAGTTTCTCTTTTCCACTATCAAGATATCTCAGATAGTTTGCATAAGGAAAAGATTCATCAAATTCCAATGCTGTTGGGTAGCTTGTGTAGCGAGGTCCGGGTTTGGAGTACTTGCTAAATTTTTCTAAGTCTATTGTGCTCAATGATTTTCCTTGGGTTTATGTCTATTTTATTTTTTATCTTCACGGTGAGAATCCAACCATACCATCACCCCTTTTTGGGCATGAAGACGATTTTCTGATTCGGTGAAGATAGTCTCAGCATGGGCTTCAAAGACAGATTCACTGACTTCATATTCACGATAGGCAGGGAGGCAATGCAGGAAGATAGCATCTGATTTTGCTTTTTGCATCATAGTATCATCGACCTTGTAGCCAGCAAAAGCAGCAATACGCTTCTCTTTCTCCTCCTCCTGTCCCATCGAGACCCAAGTGTCGGTGGTGACGACATCAGCACCCTCAACAGCTGTTTGGGGATCATTTCCAATGATAATCTTTGCACCGCTCTCTTCGGCGAAGCGCATAGCATCGGTAACAATCTCATCATTGCACTCATACCCTTTGGGTGTTGCGATACGCAATTCAAATCCCAGCTTGGATGCAATCATCAGCCAAGAGTGTGCCAAATTATTGCCATCTCCGACATAGGCGCAGATAGGATGATCCCCTTTTCCATACTCGATCATCGTGAGGTAATCTGCCATCAGTTGCACAGGGTGATATTCGTCCGTCAAGCCATTGATGACTGGTACCTTTGAGTAGGTAGCGAATTCATCAAGTTTCTCTTGAGAAAAAGTCCGTATCATCACCATATCTACCATACGGGAGATGACGCGTGCTGTATCTTTCATCGGTTCACCGCGTCCAAGTTGGATATCGTTGGAGGAGAGGAAAAGTCCAATACCGCCCAATTGGTAAATGCCAGTTTCAAAACTCACACGCGTGCGTGTCGAACTCTTCTCAAAGATCATTCCAAGTGTTTGATGTTCCATATAAGGAACATATTGTTTTCTCTTTGTTTGTGTTTTGATCTTTTGCGCTAGTGCGATCATCTCCATGATCTCTTCTTTGCTAAAGTCTTTGAGTGTCAAAAAGTGTCTCATCTGAGCCATCCTCATACGGCTATGGTATGCCGTGAAAAATTGAAAGAGAATATTTTAACATAAAATAGCTATCAATGAAGTATACAAAAACAAAAATACCAACATGATGCAGGATTTTTGTTTCTAGTCGGGCTAGCCTTTTTGGTGTTTATCTCGTTGAGTTAGCCTCATTGTTTGAAAGCATTCCCCAGCATTCCCTTGATCGCAGCTTGTAGATCGGCAGGATATATAACAAATTTAGAATTTTGACTTTGGCTAATCTTTTCAAGAGAATTGATATATCGGTCACCTAGGAGGAACATAGCAGGAAGCTCTTGACCTTGGATAGAGGCTGAGATTTTCCCAATGGCTTCGGCTGAAGCATTTGCTAGAGCGATTTGGGCTTTGGCTTCTCTTTCGGCTGCGGCAAGCTTGCCATCAGCTTCCAAAATCGCTGCATTTTTATTTCCCTCAGCCGTAGTTTCTATGGCGCGTCTCTCTCTTTCTGCTGCGGCCTGTCTCTCCATAGAAGCTTGCATAGATTGACTAGGATTGATATCCTGAATTTCGACTGATTTGACTGTAACGCCCCAATCAGCTACATCATCGATGATCTGGTCTTTGAGTTTGGCTTTGATATGATCGCGGTTGGAGAGTGCCTCATCAAGCTTCATTTCACCCAAAATAGAACGAAGTGTCGTCATGATGAGTTGTTGGATCGCCAGCTTAAAATTTTCGATACCATAGATAGCATCTTGCGGTTTAGTGACACGGACAAAAGCGATCGCATTGGTGAGGATGACAGCATTGTCTTTGGTGATCACTTCTTGTTGTGGAATGTCTAGGATGATATCCCTTGTACTGATGCGCTCACGAACCTTTTCGACATAAGGAAGAATGATATTGAGACCAGGGTTAAGAGTACGACTAAACTTTCCCAATCTTTCGACTATCCACTCTTCTCCCTGCGGTACGATATTGATCCCCTTATAGAGTGTGGTAACTACGCCTGCTGCAAGTATAAGTAGTATAAGTAGTGATTGTTCCATAATATTTCCTTTTTTATGTGTTGAGTGGAGCAACTTTAATAAGCTGCCCATTGACTTCGATGATCTTGACGCGTGCCTCTTTTGCCAACTCATAGTCAGAGTTGGCATGCCAATCCCTATTTCCCAAAACAGGACTGTCAAACGAAACTTTCCCTCTCTTGTGTGGATGGATGACCTGAGTCACAGTGCCTGGTGTATCGAAGCGATAGTCAGACTGCCCTGCCTCAGAAACAGTCGGCTGATCCTTGAACCATCTGAAGAGCACCGTGATAAGGAAGATGGAGAGAATGATCCAAAGTAGCAACTGATAAGTGAAGCCCATCGGAACAATAAGGTCAATAAGTCCCACGACGATACCAGCAACACCCAGCCCTAGAGAGATGAAGGTACCCGTAGCCATTTCACTGATGATCAGTATAAGCCCTAGGGCGACCCAATGCCACCAGACTACAGAATCATTTAAATATTCGATCATGCTAATGCCCTTTCACTATTAGTTCGTGATATATTTTATCATAATATGCCAATAAGAAACTTTAGGATATAATCGCGAAAATTTTTCATCAAGGATAAATGATGTCAACACTTAATGTATATTATGATAAAGATTGCGATCTCTCCATTATCAAGTCAAAAACAGTAGCCATGATCGGCTTTGGAAGCCAAGGACATGCCCATGCGGAAAACCTCAGAGATAGTGGTGTCAAGGTAGTTGTCGGCTTGAGAAAAGGCGGAGCCTCTTGGGGAAAAGCAGTGGCAAAAGATTTTGAAGTTTTGACGGTAGCAGAGGCGACAGCCAAAGCAGATATGGTGATGATCCTTCTCCCAGATGAAAATCAGGCAGAGATTTATGCCAACGAGATCGCACCAAACTTGAAAGATGGCGCGACGATCGCGTTTGGTCATGGTTTCAATATCCACTATGGAAGAATCCATCCAGCTACCAACATCAATGTTACGATGATCGCACCAAAAGCACCAGGACATACAGTGCGAAGCGAATTTGTAGCAGGTGGTGGCATCCCTGACTTGATCGCAATAGCAGCTGATCCAAGTGGCAACACCAAAGAGTTAGCACTCTCTTATGCTTCTGCTATCGGTGGTGGTAGAACAGCGATCATCGAAACCACATTCAAAGATGAAACAGAGACAGATCTATTTGGAGAGCAGGCAGTACTTTGTGGTGGTGTTACTTCATTGGTGCAGGCAGGATTTGAAACTTTGACAGAAGCTGGATATGCTCCTGAATTAGCATATTTTGAGTGTCTTCATGAGCTCAAGCTCATCGTTGATTTGATGTTCCAAGGTGGAATTGCTGATATGCGTTATTCTATCTCTAACACAGCTGAGTATGGGGACTATGTTTCTGGCAAGAGAGTCATCAACGATGAGTCAAAAGCAGCGATGACAGAGATCCTCAAAGAGATTCAAGATGGTACTTTCGCCAAGGATTTCATCCTCGAAGGTCAGGCAGGATATCCTCGTATGAATGCAGAGAGAAACAATGCAAGAGCTTCCAATATCGAGCAAACTGGCGTAAAGCTCAGAGAGATGATGCCTTGGATCTCTGCCAACAAAATCGTAGACCACGATAAAAATTAATCTTTTTGGTTATTTCACTGCATCTTTGGGGGATGGGTGCAGTCACTTACACTTGTAAGTTCCTTTACCCAAACCCCCAAATATACAGCAAACTAACCAAAAATCTTGAATTTTTGATAATATCTAACCTATACTTTACTTTAAGCGAATTAAATGCCTCCTCAGCCTCAAAAAAAGACTCCCAAAAAAAGAAAAGTTTCTCATACAAAAACAACTCAAAGAAAGCGAAATCTCAAAAAATCACAGAGTAGGGTAAAAAGGGATCTTTGGATAGCCTTGGTGCTGATGATTTTGGTTTTTGTCAGTGGCTCAGGTTATTACTTTTACAAGGGTGATGCTCATAAGAAAGAGTTAGTTAAGGAGCTGGTGAACAAAGAGAATAAATCAGAATTTTTGGCTGCCCAAAAGATTAGCGCACAGAGAGAAAAAGCGATGAAAGCAACATACAAGGATGAACCTTTCATTGGCGACAAGAAGAGTATATCACCCAGTAAGTCTCCTGAGACAGTGAAAGAGATTACATATTTCGGAGTGGGGACTTTGAACCCGTCAAAAATGCTTCCACAGCACTGGAACTCTTCGGATGAAGACCAAATACAAAATACCAAAAATAGAAGTTCTCCCGTAACCCCTCCCGTCATAATTCGAGGCAAGCGTCCTAGACTGGTGATCATCATCGATGATGTTGCGACTCCTGGGCAGTTGAGAAGAGTTCAGTCTGTACCACTGAAGTTGACCCCTTCGATCTTCCCACCCTCTAAACGCGTGAGATCAACAGTCAAAATGACACAAAAACTCAAGCACTATATGGTTCATTTTCCTATGGAAGCAGGCAATCATCCCCGTGGCTCGATGCTCAATACAGTTACCGTCAAAGACTCAAAAGAGCAGATGCGAGCTAGGGTGAAGAGTTT
>QMKU01000099.1 GCA_003646525.1 Campylobacterota bacterium | reverse complement strand
TCGGGAATATGCCAATTCGAAAGGAGTTGAAATGGGTGGTTATTCGCTGCTTTCAAGTCGTTGGATCAGCGACGAAGTGGATGTAATAAACCCCGAGACGGGGAAACGTGGCGGGATGATTTTTGGTTCGTCGCCATGTTTGTGCAGCGACTGGGGATATGATTATTTCAGAAAAATTAAAAAGTTTTTTAGCGAAATCGGCATGCAGGTTTTTGAAAATGATGGTTCTTATCCCGGTAATGTTTGTGCCTCAACAACTCATGCACATCACAATGGGTTGGGCGATTCGCAGTGGAAACAGTTTGCACAAATTCAAAGTTTATATAAATGGATGCGCGCCCGGGGAATTTATATGAATGTTCCCGATTTTTATGTAAACTCGGGAACAAATAAAACCGGAATTGGTTACCGCGAAGTTAATTGGTCTTTGCCGCGCGAAAGACAAGCCGTGCTTGGTCGCCAAAATATTTACGATGGTTTGTGGACACGTATTCCGAGTATGTGTTGGACATTTGTACCCCTGACGCAATATCATGGTGGAGGCGCCGCTGCAACTATGGAGCCATTAAAAGACCATTTAGTTGATTACGAAAACCAAATGATGCAAAATTATGGTTCGGGTGTGCAAGCTTGTTATCGCGGCCCTCGTTTGTACGATGCACCGGAAACCAAAGATTTAGTAGTTAAATCGATTGACTGGTACAAAAAATACCGCGATATTTTAAACAGCGACATCATTCATTTACGTCGTCCGTCGGGAAAAGACTGGGATGGTTTTATGCACGTAAACCCGCAATTAAGAGAAAAGGGTTTTGCCATGTTTTTTAATCCAACAAATAACGAAATGGTACGCGAAATAATGTTGCCGCTTTATTACACTGGAATAATAGAAACGGCAATTGTAAGAGAGAAAGAGGGTGAAACAAAAGAATACAAATTGTCGCGCGACTATTCGATTACAATAAAAGTTACAATTCCGGCAAACTCATATAATTGGTACGTAATTGAATAATGATTTTTTTTTGAAGTCCACGTAAGAAGAAAAATTCCTGAATGTAAAAAGATTATTTTTTCAGCATATTTTTTTAAAATTCTTTGTCAGTGTAAAAACAATTAATACATTTGCACGCACGAAAAAAGAAGCAAAAAACGTTCTTTAAAGATTGTGATAAAAAATATAAATTGACTTGCTGAGAAGCGATGAATATTTAGTAATTATCCACAAAAGGTGAGGTGGGTGAGTGGCTGAAACCACCAGTTTGCTAAACTGGCGTACGGATAACTCTGTACCGCGGGTTCGAATCCCGCCCTCACCGCATAAAAATATTTCGGGATGTGGCGCAGTCCGGTTAGCGCACCTGCTTTGGGAGCAGGGGGTCCCAGGTTCGAATCCTGGTATCCCGACACACTGAAAGACCTGCTAAAGCAGGCGATTCAAAAGGGTTCTATGAAAATGGAGCCCTTTTTTATTTGCTATTGTACACACTGTTTTGTACCTTTAAGCTATAAATGTTTATAAATAGTTTATAAATCCAAGAGCATGTCAACTTTCAAAGCAGTTATCCTTAAAGGTGAAATCCATAAAAAAAATGATGGTACTTCTAATGTGAAAATTAGACTTACTCATAAAAGAAAAGTCGAATATATTTCTACAGATCTTTTTTTAAAATCAGATGCATTTAACAACAAAACTGGTGTTGTTAAATCTGGAGTGAATAAAAGTTATATAAACCTCCGTATCGCAGATTTTATTTATAATTTTCAAAAAAAAGATATTGAATTAGGAGGTCGTCGTGACTCTATGACCATAAAACAAATCAAATCTTATCTCCTTGATAAAGCTGAAAATTCAGGACATATCGATTTTTTCAAATTTGCAAAAGAATATCTTAATTCTATAGATTCGAAAGGTACAAGGCGTTGGCATGAATCTACATTATCAAATTTAAAATCTTTTGGTGGCTCTAAATTACCTTTTTCTGAAATTAATCTTGATTTTTTACAACGGTTTGAACGCTATCTTAGGATGCAAGGTGTTAAAGGTGGAATTAATAATTACATGAGATCTTTCCGTGCAATTTTTAACAAAGCTAGAGATACATACAATGATGAAGACTCAGGAGTTATTAAAATACCTCACTATCCTTTCAGAAAATATAAAATACCGAAGTCAACGCCTAAATCCAAAATGCATATTCTCACTATTGATGAATTAAAAATGTTTATAAATTATAAACATAATACTCCCGGAGAAGAACTTGCCAAAGATATGTTCTTACTTATGTTTTATCTTATCGGTATTGAAATTAAAGATTTATTTTATTTAAAAAAAGCAATAAATGATAGAGTTTATTTCGAACGTTTTAAAACTTGCAAGGAGTTTTCAATTAAATTAGAACCTGAAACTTTTGCAATAATAGATGGATATTTCGGTGATGCTGACCCCTGTTTCGGTGATATTGACCCCCCTCGCAGAAAATGGTTCAAAGAACAGATAGCATGACAATATTACATCTTTTTTCTTAAACTTTCTCCTTTCAATTCAATCCGGTGCGAGGAGTGTACCAACCGGTCTAAAATAGCATCTGCAATTGTCTCTTCCCCGATAACATTGTACCAGTTTGATACCGGGAGCTGGCTTGCAATTATGGTTGCTTTACGCCCATGTCTGTCTTCGATAATTTCCATCATATCCATTTGTTGTTGTTTCTCCAAACGAGTAAGTCCAAAATCATCCATAATCAATAAATCGGTTTTTGCAAGTTGCTCAAAGAACTTATAAATGGTTCCATCAATTCGTGCCATTTTAGTTTTAATCAGTAATTTTTGAACATTGTGATAGGCAACTTTGTGACCTTGCGAACAAGCATGATGCCCGAGTGCCGAAGCTAAAAAACTTTTACCGCAACCAGTTGCCCCGGTAACAAGTACCGATTCTCCTTTATCGATATAATCGCCGGTAACTAGCTGGCTTACCTGCGATTTGTCCAGCCCCCTCGAAGTGTCGAACACTACTTCTTCTATTGATGCCTGATAACGGAACCGGGCATTTTTACGGAGCCGTTCAAAACGGCTGTTTGTACGTTGTTGCTGTTCAGCCTGCAGCAAAAGTTCCAATCCTTCGTCCAGGCTTAGCTCATGGTGCCTGCGTGTTTCTACCAACGATTGCCAGCACTGACCCATGCCATGCAGGCGAAGCTCTTTGAGCTGTGTTTCTAATTTGTTCATTTGCATTAAATTTAAAATGTATTATTATTTATAACATTTGGCACCCCTCACATTTTTGTGTGCCGGAAGTGGTTTTTCGTTTACTGTTTCCATATCCCCTGTCATTTTATTTTTCAAGATATTTTGAATAAACCAATAGGAGTAATTGTTGTACTCGATAGCGATACTGCATGCTTTGTCGAATTGCACCTTATCGGTTTTTCGTTGAAGGCTCAATAAACCATCGCAGGTACGGTAAAGTTGTTCTGGGTATTTATCTTGTGCAAATAATTGCTTTACTACCTGGTAAAATGCATCTGATTTTGCTTTCGCTTTATTTATATAATATCCGGGGCTCCGGTTTAAATAATGTTGATGCCCAGAGCAAAGGTGTTCTTTTTCGGTGCTGTATTTGCCCATTGCATAACTGCGCCTGTGCACTGCTACCTGTTCTCCTTTCACGTAAATATGTACCATAGACCGGGTGTAAATAACCTTTGCCCTACTACCAATATGAGCATAAGGAACACTGTAATAATGTTTGTCGTTGCTTAAATAAATGTGGTTGTTTTGGGCAACTTTCAGTTCCTTGTAATACTTAATTTCAAAGCCTGTGGCAGGAAGTGGTTTTAATACATGCTTTTCATCTGAGAGGAACTTCTCTTGCCGGCAATACCCTTTTTGTTGCATCCGGGTCTGGTTGTGTCCTTTTACCTTTTGGACGATTGCTTTGTTCAGCGATTGTATGTCGAAGAATTGCTGGTTGCGCAATTTTGCATATACCCGGCTGTAAATCAGTTTTACCTGATTTTCTACCAATGCTTTGTCTTTTGGTTTTCGTACACGGGCTGGTGCAACCGTTGTTCCGTAATGGTTGGCAAAGTCTTCTAAAACCCGGTTAACATCAGGTTCGTACCTATTGGCTTTTATTATGGCCGACTTCAGGTTGTCCGGCACCAATGCCTGCGGGACACCTCCAATTTCTTTTAAACAACAACCCAGGGCATAGATAAAATCATCAACATTCTGGCTGTGGACTGCCATTGCAAAACTATAATCGGAATGTGGCAGGCAGGCAACAAATACCTGACATTCTATAATCTCACCAGTTTCTTTATTTATATACGATAATTTTTTTCCTGCAAAATCGATAAATAGTTTCTCCCCTGCTTTATGGTGCAATACCATCGACGGGTTTTTATTGATTAGAAACTGGCCCAGGTGGTGGCAAAACTGGGTATAACGGTAACCGCCTGGGTGGCTTTGCCGATATTCGTCCCAAAGCACCCTGCGTGTTACACCAACCTTTTGCAGTTCTTTCGAGAAATAATCCAGTTCATTTTTAAAACTATCGTACCTGTCTAGTTTGTACGAAGGCGACCCGGCAAAGAGTTTACCTTCAAGAACAGGCTCATCAAGTGACAATAACGATTCGGCAGCAAGCTCCCCTGTTTCAATCTTTTGGAGATAAGCTTTTACCGTATTTTTACTCATACCAAGCTGCCGGGCAATGGTTTTTTTGCCAAGCCCCTGCTGGTGTAAACGAATTAATTGTTTGATCTGACTCATACGTTTTGGTTTTCCTGCCATCTGTAAATTTTATTGAATGATTTAAAAAACCATCAATAAAAACCAAAACTGCGAGAGGGGTCAGTTTAGTCCGGAATTTTTCGCACCGTCGCAAAGTTTAGCGCTGGCTGTTTTTTTCAAACACAGGGGTCAACATGCTCCGAAATGTTTCGCGCCGCGACCCAAACAAAAACTGAAATCCTTTAAGAAAGGGGTCAGTATCAGCCGAAATGTCAGCTAATTTTTTAATCGTAAATAGCCAATTTAAACTCCGAATCCGGGGGGTCAGCTTCGTCCGAAATATCCAATAATAGAGAAGTATGCTTCTAATGCATTCTTTATAGATGCACATGAAAGGTATTCTGAACATAGAAATTTCATGAAGTATATAAATATACAGCTCCATGGAAGTAATTCAAAAACAAAAAAGGTAAAAGGAATTTTCCCAAAATTAGGTATTGATAAACCTGTTACTACAAAATGGGCTCGCCATACTTGGGCAACAATTGCAAGAAATGACTGTCGCATCAATAAAGATGATATTGCCCTGTGTTTAGGTCATCAAGATATCGACAACCAAGTAACGGATATGTACATCAAATATGACTATTCCATTATCGATGATTCAAACAGGAAAGTAATTGATTTTGTAAACTCACATTGCACTCCTCTCGATATGCCCCTTGACAACAAATAATTTCAAAATATCAGCCCGGTTAACTTCGAAAGGTTTATAAAAACTATTCTTGCTTTCGCAGCTAATAGTTTCTGGATTAGCTCCTGGCTGTACATATTTTATCATCCTGTGATTCTCAATGGTGATTACTAAATAGATATATCCATACTCTATAAAATTCTCCTTCCACTCTTTGCAAAGAATAATTTCACCACTGTTAACCCAACTTGAAAATGTACAAGTTCAAACCTCTGGCTAACAGTACCATGCAGTTTTATTTTTGCTG
>QMKU01000098.1 GCA_003646525.1 Campylobacterota bacterium | reverse complement strand
GATATAGAGTATGCCTCCATCGAACCCTATATAGATATTTCTTTTTTGGGTGACTTCTAATTCTGTCAAAACTTTTTGAAGTTTGGTGTGAAATTCTTGCAAGATGAGCAGTGGACTAATCTCCTCTTGTGTCATACGCAGAGTATTGGTGATCTCTTGCTCTATAGCTTTGACGAGCATTGTGACAAAGGCACCCGATACACCATGTCCCGTGCCATCAATCACCATCAAGAGTGCCTCATCATCATGATTCATGATCTCAAAAAGATACATATCTCCTCCCACAATATCACGAGGCTTCCATATCACAAAGGCATCATGAAAATAGTTTTTGAGGGTACTTTCTCTGGGAATAAGTGTTTCTTGAATGAGTAGTGCATATTCGATTGAATCTGTGATTTTCTTCTTCTCTTGGGTAAGTTCTGCGGTTCTCTCTATGACCATATCCTCTAGGAGTGCTCTGTCTTTTTGGAAGCTCCGATAAAAAAGGTAAGAAAAAGGAGCAAGCAGAGCAAAAAAGTATAGAGCAGAGTAGATTGCATCTTGATAGACTTTATTGAGATAGATTTCTACATTACTGACCTCCAAATCAGCACCAATAACATAGAGGATGCCATTGGCGGACTTTTTTGGTATTAGTATAGAGCGAAAGTGTCCCCACTTGTCTTTGGTTGTTTCAAAAACTGTTTTGGGATTCTTGAAAATATCGACAAGATTAGCAGAAGCATCTTTGTAGTAAGCAAAATATTCATTATAAATTTTCTCTTTCTCTTCAGGCTTGTAGCTTGTAGACGCAAAACGAATTTTATTATCCACTTTGATAAAAGTATAAATATAATCAGTACCGATAAGATTATTGTAGCGTGTTAGTTGTGTGGCTTTGTCAATAAAAGTCTTTGCGTCAAGGGAATTTTTTGTGAGCAACTTATCATGATAGTCATCACCTAAAAACAGTGCACCTCCTACAGCAGCTAGTGTGAGCCGTTCGTCAACAATATTATAAGTTTTTTGTCGCTCCTGAGAGAAAAGATAGTAGGAGTAAAAGAGTACACCAGTCACATAGATAATCATAGTACTAATTAATAAAAAAAATTTATTTCTTGTTTTCATTTAAAGCCTTTAATTCGTCGATAACTATATTAAGTTTATGAATGATATCTTCTTTTTTATCATTGTCTTTGAGATTATCTTTATCAATGTAGAGTGTAATATTTTCCTCGATAAGATTGATTTCGTCTCTCTGTTTAATTTTATCAAAGAAGTTTATCACGGTATAGGTCGGAATGGGGTAGGGAATGCCTTTGAGAAAGATAGGGTCTTTTTTTTCACAAAATATTTTATCTTTAACGAGTGAATATGTTTCGTGTGAAATGAGAATATTGTTGGGATTGGCATTGGATTCGAGTCGGTTTGCGAGGTTGACTTGTCCTCCAATGATGGTATAGTCCATCCGATGGGTACTCCCAAAATTTCCTACAGTTGCATATCCTGTTGCAATGCCCATTCTGACTTTAAAGGGTTGGCGTAGTCCATTGTCCATCCAGATGGGTGCTAGTGTTTCCATCCTCTTTCGCATCTCGATAGCCATAGAGACACAACCCAATGCATCCTCTTTCTCTCCTTTGCTCTCAGGGTCTCCAAAAAATACCATAATCGCATCACCAATAAATTTATCAACAGTGGCTCCATATTTTAGGGCTATTGTGAACATCTCATCTAAATAATTATTGAGTATATCACTCAAAATTTCAGGTTCAAGATTTTCTGTTGTTTGGGTAAAATTAACTAAGTCTGAAAAAAATATGGTTAGTTTTTTTCTGCTAGATTTGAGTGTGACATCTTGTCTTCCCGAAAAGATAGAGTCATAGATTTGGGGAGAAAGATAACATGATAGTTTAGTAGATAAGCCCTCTAGCAGCTTATTTTTGATATTGAGTTTTTTTTGTTGTTTATCACTCATTTTGATAATTTTATCTAACTGTTTGAGATTTTTTTTGTACTCCCTGAGGAGTTTCTCTATCATTTGCCTCTTATCGTTGAGATTTGTATCAACAGCCAAACTTTGCTCTACTTCTATGATAAGTTTCTCTTCTCTTGATACTCTTTTCTCTTCCATAATATTCTCCTAATTTTAATCATACCTTGCTTTTGATAATAAAAGTGAGGTGTGGCAAATCCTCTTTAAACTCCTCTCCATACTCTTGTAGTGCTTCATCTTCTTCGTCATGAATCCAGTTGACAGTGATATTTTTACCCTCTTTGGATGCTTCATCAAAGATATCAAACATATCCATTAGTACCTTTGAGCTACTACTGTTAAAATAGATAAGTTCTATAGTGAAGATGACTTCTTGTTGTTCTAGTGTCTCTATGTAATTTTCAATCCACTGAAAGATAGGGTCATAGAAGGTAAAAGTATTTTCGGGGTAAGATTCGCCACGGATGCTATGGTTATGTGTGGACAAATCAAAATTAATCTCTGGTGTACTTTTTGTTTTCATTATATAAAGATTTTCCATGATAATCTCTTCCTATACTATGATTGTAATGGTAAAAAAAGATTTATAACTATCGATGTTCTCAAAATTAAATTCAATAGGCTCCGATGATTTTCTTGCCATCTCAATAAACCCAATACCTGCACCTTTACTATTGATAGGACTACACTCTTTGCGTTTATGTTTATAAAACTGTTTGAGTTCTTCTTGGTTCATTTGTTGAAGTTGGATTAGGTTATTTTGCAATTCTTCGATTTGATTATTGGCGATGTTGTTACCGCCAGATATAAAAAATTTGTCATCTTTTTTGCCTATAATGACAATGCCAAGACTCATCTCGTCGTTCATAGAATCATTAACTTTTGAATAGTTAATGACATTTTGTACCTGCTCCACGAAAATAGAAAATATTTTGGCGGAGACAGCACGGCTTACCTCGTCTTCTTCGAGCTTATTGCGCAGGGTACTGCCTAGTCCCACAACAATATCATGAGACATAGGACCACAAAAGGTAAAGATAATTCCCTCTTCATCCAAGATTTGTTTAAATTTGTTTAAATTTTTAAGCATTGATGGTCAACTCCTAATGCACTTAATAAAATAATTGTCAATACCTTAGCCAAAAAAAGATGACTAAAGCGAAGCTTATATAGTCTTTTGTCTAGCATGAAAAAAAACTATAGAACATAATAACAGAGCTAAGCCCAATATTAGATAAAAGAGCTATAAACCAAGTGTCTAACTCTACCCATCTCACTACAAAAATCAACCATAACTTCTCATTTTTTACCCACCAGAGGCATAAGCAAGCTTAACACTCTCTCTTAAATTTGCAATATTATACTCCATATTTATCATTCCCTATGCTTTTTTGCATCTTCTCTTAAATTGTGATTTGAAATATTATAGTTAGAGAGTTCACATGACTTGGTTATAATTGGGCATCCTTCATATCCAATAAAAGGTAGTTTGCATCGTTGTAGGTGCGACCATGTCGCACAAATGATGATCTACTCATGTGTGACACGGTCACACCTACAAAAGACAATAAGTTTAAAGTATAAACTACTTATGAAGGATGCCTAGAGTAGTATTATAATCTTATTCATAATGCTCTATCCTGCGAACCTCTAGGAGTAGCTTCCAAATATGTTGCTGTACAATATCGCTAGGGTAGTATCCATGTTCCTCTTTGAACGCTTTGACATATTTGGCTGTGTTTGATCCAAAAATCCCATCTACTTTGAGAAAGAGAAGTTCCTGGAGGAACTCTACACTTTTACCTCTTGATCCCATCTGCAAATCAGGGAGCCTTGAAGCATCAGCAATCCTGATATTTTCCAAAATTGGCTTGCTTAGTAGTTGCCATACCTGTTTTGTCACTATGCCACTAGGGTAGAGATTGTGCTGTTGTTTAAATTCTTTGACGGCTTTGAGTGTTTTTTTGCCGTAGTCCCCATCTGCCTTGATACCAAGAAGTTTTTGTAGTTTTTTGACTTCGTCACCTTGGTCACCGTAGTTCAACTCCGTGAAATCACTTGTCGCCTCTACGCCTCTAACGATACTACTATCAAGTCCCAAAGAGCCATAGTTATCTAGCTTTAATACCTTTTTGTAGTCAAATACAGGACAAGCTTTGGCTGCTACTTCTCTGTGTCCGTGGAAACTGATATTTTTAAAATAAGCATTATTAATCTTAGTACAGAGTGATCTAAGTGCGCTGTATTGCGCTTGTGTAAATTTTTCTTTAAGGAGTCCATGTAGGCAGATGGCTATCGTGCCTGTATTGTTACCCCTTTGGGCTGCTGGAATTTTTTTGATGGGGCGACCCTTGCTTACTTTACCACTTTTATGTATAAAAAAATGGTAACCTATATCACTAAAACCTCTAGCTAAGTGCCATTTTCTTATCGTAGCTATATTGTCGTGATTAGCGTGATCCGATGCACTGCAGTGTATAAAGACTCTATCAACTCTTCGTGTGGGTTTTTTGAATATTCCTGACATATGATCTCCTTTGAGGTTCCTAATTATAGCATTATTGCTTTAGAAATATCTTGCTATTTAGATATTTTATCTTTATTTTTTGGCATCCTTCATAAGTAGTTTACACTTTAAACTTATTGTCTTTTGTAGGTGTGACCGTGTCACACGAGCAGATCATCATTTGTGCGACATGGTCGCACCTACTATCTTTTATTGGATATGAAGGATGCCTATTTTTTCCTATTTTTACTCTCCTGTATCTCATCTAGTAGTTGTTGTGAATTTTTATATTGCTCTTTAAAAAACTTGCCCAATCTTTTATACTCTTCATTTTTTTCTATTAAATTATTGCTACTTTTATCTAATGGTTTTGCTTTTAAATTATAGCTTGATAGTAGCTCTATATACTCTTGTCTCTCTTCATTGCTAACTATGAGAGGTAAAAAACCACTTTTTAGTAGTGGGATATTGGCTACTAGTCTAGCTAGTCGTCCATTGCCATCAAAAAAAGGATGGATAGAGGCAAAGGCTAAGTGCATATCGGTGTAGAGCTTGACGCAACTATAAAAATCCTCCATCTCTCCAATCTCTCCAAACTCTCCAAACCATAGTTTCATTAGATGTTCTATGTCGTTGGGGTGTGGATATGGTATATAGGTAGCTCTATTGTCTATATTCACATATCTACCATTTTCTACTACTTTGTATGCTCCCATAGGTGCTTCTGTGTCTATGATGATTTGTGTCATTATGGCTTTATGTAGTACAAATAGATTGTCGGGAGTGAAGCTAGGTGATTTTATAAATTCATAAATGAGGTCAATAGCCCTTGCATGTCCTATCACCTCATTATGGTCTTTGATCGCTTTTCCTTTGACCGTCAAACCATTCTCTATGACAAAAGCCGTATCTCCTAGCTTTAGAGTGTTGCCCTCTATGGCATTTGAGTTATATGTCCAACCAATTTTGAGTTGTTTGTTAAGTTCTTCTTTTTCAAATTTGTTTAGGTTATCCATTTTTGGATCTTTGGATTAGTAACTTATATAATTCTGCCAATTCTAAATCATTAGCTTTATTGTGTTCCCTTTTTTGTAGAAGTGGTTCTATAAATTTAAATGATTCCACATCAAATAAATCCATATAGGCATTATATATGTCATCTTCAGCTATATCATCCTCTTTTTTCTCAAAAACTTTTTTCAAATCGTTATATTCGTAGTAGGGAAGTGAAATATTATGCAAAATGTAATCTCTGATAGCATCTTTAAACTCTT
>QMKU01000097.1 GCA_003646525.1 Campylobacterota bacterium | reverse complement strand
TAAGTCGAGCTGGGTATCAAATTTCAAGTCGAGCTTCAACACAACAGGTTTTGGGTTTAGGAGATCTAGGATGGAAGCAGAACTTCCAGCTAGAGATTTCTTGCCATAATAAGGTTTTAGCAATTTAAAGTAGAGGTTTTCATCTCTCAAAACTATCTTCATACTCTTTGCCTTGAGTGCACTCAACCCATCTTTGAAGTTGATAGAGACATCTTCCAAAACAGCTTCTCCCACAATCGTATCAGGAATTAATTTGATACTTTTCTTCTCTATCTTTGCTGCACCTTTCAAACTATTTAGTGTATAACGCTCAGCTTTCAATCTATTTGTCATCCAGAGAGAGATTTTTGGCGGAAGCCTAAATTGATCAACCAAAGATTTGAACTGTGAAAAACTATTTGACTTTATCACATAGTAAAGATTTTTCTTTTTCTTGCTAACCATAAAGTCAGCGTGTATATCCATATATTCTGCGGAACCACTAAACAGTGCAATATCCTTCTTGTAGTTGTATACTAGTTTGCCTGAAAGCCTTATGTCATACTCTCTAAGATAAATCAGATCCATCACTGCATGAATTTCATCTCCATCACGGGAGATTTGATGAGATGCTATCTCAAAAAAATCATTAACCATGTAAAAAATATTGTCACTATAGAGGATGCTGTAGTGATCATTCTTGAAATTGACCTCTTTTAGTTCAATATGTTTGAAATAGTGCAAGATTTTATTGAAGCGATCGAGACCGCTTCCCAAAGCAGATAAGTTCTGCTTCTTTTTATTTGCTGGTATAGTAAGTCTATCTGCCCGAAGAATAAACTTTTTATCGAGTTTCAGATATAATCCATCAATAGTCAAAGAGTCAATTTTAAGATGATTGACTGAAATTCCATTTTTTAAAAAAATAAAAAGAGCAAATACTATGACAGCAAAAATAAAAAGAATATTTCGTATCACAGAATGGGCAACAAATATTCTTCTTGTCATTTTGATCTCTTTCATCTTCTATGTAAGCATACCCATCAAGACAACTTCTATACTTTTTGTACCTCAGGGCACTACTAGCAGTATTATAACACAGCTCTCCAAAAAGGGGTATGCGCTGACAACTATTGATACCTATCTTTTGGTTCTTTTGGGAAGTCCGCAGTCAGGCTGGATATCTATTGGTCAGACAGTAATTAATCGTATTGATTTTTTATACAAACTGGTTACTGCCAAGGCACATATGGTGGAAGTAACCCTAATACCAGGTGAAACCACTGATATTTTTCTTCAAAATATCGCAAATAAGCTGAAACTCAATGATGTTGAGTTGGAGCACTATTACGATCTATATAGTTACTATAGAGAAGCAGGCATCTATGCAGATACTTATTATATTCCTTTAGGAATAGAGGAAAAAGACTTTATACTTTTCCTCACTGCTCATACAGAGAGGAAATATCTTAAACTTTGCGAAAAGATCTATGGTACTTATGACAAAAAAAATTGGAACCGCCTACTAACTATCGCATCCATCATCCAAAAAGAGGCTGCCGATACAAAAGAGATGCCTATCGTTTCATCTGTCATATACAATAGGCTGAGAAAAAAAATGGCACTACAAATGGATGGTACTCTCAACTATGGGAAATACTCTCATATCAAGATCACTCCAGAGAGGATACGCAATGACAAAAGCCATTTCAATACTTATAAACACAAAGGATTACCACCCTATCCTATCTGCGCTGTCTCATTTCCTGCTATCAAGGCTGCACTCAAACCTGCCAAAACCAACTATCTCTACTTTATGAAAAATAGTCAGGGAACTCACGACTTCAGCACCTCATTCAAAAAACATAGGGATAATATCAAAAAAGTAAAGGCACACGCAAAAGAACAAAAAAAATATAAGGTGATACTAGAAGAAAATTTATTTTAAGTAGATTTTATGTGGTATAATATGTATAGGAGTGGAGGAGTTAATTTATTAAATGTTGAAAGGAAGATAGAATGGGCAGATTTATCATTATTATACTATATATTTTTGGTATACAGGTATTTGCAGGAGTGGCAACGATATCAAATTATGATTCTGAAAAGATAAAAGATCGTAAATGTATCGATAAAACATTTGATATGACATCATCGATAATTATAACAGATATCATAATAGAGGTAAATATCGATCATACATATAGAGATGACTTATATGTCAGTTTGATTTCTCCACATGGTACTTCAGTTGATTTGAATAGTGACAATGGTGGTAGTGCCGACAATCTATATGTAGAGTTCAATGACTCTGCAGCTATGTCTATCGTTAATGACACCAACACTCATACAATTATGGTTGAACGCAGACCAGAATCACCTCTAAGTCTATTTGATAGTGAAGATGCGTATGGTCTATGGACACTTCATATTTGTGATGATTATAGGCAAGATGAGGGGGAATATAACTATGCTATACTACATATCTATGGATCACCTCCACCACCTATAGAGAGTGGTTTGCAAGTTGACTTTCGGATGGATGAGTGCTATTGGCTGGGTGGTGCGAATGGTGTGACAGATGATGTCAAAGATAGTTCAGGCAATGGACTAGATGCACAATCTCGCAACAAAGCCAACAATATCTCATCAATTTATAAGATTTGTCGTGGAGGTGACTTTATAAATACCTATAACGACCAGAGCAAGAGTGATGCTGTCTACTACCCTAATAGCACAGCAACAGAGATGGATATAGGAGAGGATGAACCATTTAGTGTCTCTGCTTGGGTCTATCGACATGGTGACAGCAAATGGATGGCAGCAGTTATCAAAGTTGGTGATGATAGCTGGACTGATGGGTGGGGATTGGAGCATAGACAAAATTCAAGCTCAAATATTGATTTTTTTGTTGGGCATTATAATACCTATGCACGAGCAATATTGTCAGATGATACTTGGACACATATCGTAGGAACTTATGATGGTAGTACTATTCGTATATATAAAAATGGAGTACTTGCTGATACCGAAACACAAAGCAGCTATTCACCAGGAGCACTTGCAGTCTCGATAGGAGATGATATCTCAGGAAGTGATATTGATGATAGATGGCAAGGAAATCTCGATGAAGTAAAGATTTGGCATCGCGCTTTGAGTACAAGTGAAATCAGTGATATATATAATAATGAAAATAGTGGTCTCAACTATGATGGAACTACTAGAGTGTGCAAGTCATGCAATGGATCTTCGATATCCGCCAACACTTGGGATCTAGTAGGTGTCCCAGCAGATAGTCGGACTACGCCATTGAGTGTAGATGATATATTTGGTGATGATATGAATGGAACTATCGGCACGGACTGGGTAGTATACAAACGAACATATAGCTCTACTGACAACAGTAGTGGTTATCTATCATTGGGGTTGAGTGATTCTCTGGAGTTTGGGCAGGGTTACTGGCTAGGAAGCAAGCTCAATAGCGAGTGGTACATAGATGGTGCACCGACCGTTGATTATGATTCGACAAGCACTGCTTGTACAGCGAGTGCTTGTGTTGAGATAGATTTGAGGTCTGTTACACATGATTTTGCTGTAGATGGAAATGATGGTACGGGTCCATATCGTTATAATATGAGTGGTTTTATAGGAGTGAGGGTTCCTATTAATTGGGCTGATTGCAGGTTTCTCATAGATGGAACAGCCTATACTCCTAGCCAAGCTGATACCGCGGGGTATGCTAGTAAGCAGATATGGCTCTACAACGGTACAGGAACAGACAGGAGTAACTCTTATATCACATGTGATGACACTACTCCAGGTGAGTGCAAGCTGGTACCTTTCAAGGGTTTTTGGGTTGAACTCCATGGTCCTACAAAAAACAAAACAGTCAAACTGTTGATACCTCAAGAGTAAAGGAGTTGAAATGTTAAAAAAACTTATAATATTGATACTATTTTTTGCTGTCTCCCTTCATGCAACAGTATCTGATGAAGAGAGTGTTGCCAAGCTCTATATTGCTACTTTTGATCGGGCACCTGATGCAGATGGTTTAGGGTATTGGCTCAAGAATTCTGGACTTACACTAGAGGAGATAGCTCAGAGCTTTTTTGACCAAAAAGAGACTAAGGCACTATATCCAGAAGGGCATAGCAATAAAGAGTTTATAGAGGCAGTATATCAAAATCTATTTAAGCGTTTAGGTGATAAAAAAGGAGGGGCATATTGGCTGATGGAGCTTGATTCTGGTTCAATCTCCAGAGATGTATTTATCTTGGCGGTCATCAATGGTGCATTAGGAGATGATGCAGTTATTTTGGAGAATAAAACTTTAGTAGGATTGGCTTTTGCCAACGCAGGGATGAATGATATAGATGATGCTAGAGACATCATGAGTGGTATTACAGCAGATCCTCTTAGTGTGGATGAGGCACTTTTCAAGTATGACTTGCGACCAAAACCACATCCCCCTAGTCCTCCCAATCCTGCCAATACTTCAGATAGACCATACTCTCCAACACCTGAACCTAAACCATCAAACTGGTATATCAGACTCATAGCAGAGGACCCTGTCAGAGGAATGAAAACAGAGAGTACACAGCTAGGAGAGCTGGAGGGAGATGATGTTGTTAGTAGATATACACTAAAAGCACTCAATCCTCCTTTTGGTGGAACTTATATTGATATTGTTTTTGTTGATCCAGATGGAGTGGCAGCTGGTAATTATAAAGTAAATTTCCGCGCTTACAGTCCAGAGTCAGAAGATCGTTGGAGATTTACGGTAAAGACAAATGATAGTGGTGCCACTATTCTTTTGACTTGGCGCGGGTTGTATCTCTTGGATCCTTATATAGACCAGCAAAACCGCACACGATACAATGAAAATCAATCCATAACCAATCCTCTTATCAAACAGATGAAGTTGGTGGATTCTAGTAATGGAGTAGAGATTCCTGCTCTTGTTAATGGTAAAGTGCAGATTTATACCTTCAATATGAGTGGTCAAAAAGAGCGTAACTTTGAGTGGGTAGTTCAGACGACTCAGGTAACCACATCAACAAAAGAGAGTAAGTTGTCTACACTCCAAGCAAGAGCACTTCAGAAAGACGCAAAGATAATGAAGCAAAAAAACTTAGAGTTATTTGATCTAAGTAAGCCACCTATGATAGATTCGGACTATAGTAATGAAAAATAGTAACAATAAGCATAGTGAAGCAGAACCTACTATCACACGGCGTATTTTTATCAAAAAAGTTGGCTACTCTGCACCCGTATTGATAGCATTGGGACAATTGGCAAAACCTATAAGTGCCATATCTGATAGCACTGGAGGACCAGAGGGACCTCCTGGTGGATTTTTGTCAGCTCAGCCTGCAACTCAAACCCAAAAACAAAAAAAACCTCTCCAGAGCAATATATCAAAAAAACCTCTCCAGAGCAATATATCAAAAGGAGTAGAAGATAGAACCAAATAGAAGAGCACTCCCTTGGATGTGTATGATCAGGATGATTAAGTTATCATTTTTATGATGATTTTACGAGTATGAGTGGATGTAAAATATCCTTGGCTCTCCAGATCAACAAAAATCACTTTGATGTCTAAGTATGATTTTTACTTATATGATAAGACATCCACTCAAAAAAAAAGAAGAACACTACCTCCTTACTGAAAAGGTTAGGCATCCTTCATATTTAATAAAAGATAGTTTACAATGTGTAGGTGCGACCATGTCGCACAAGTGATGATCTGCTCGTGTGACACGGTCACACCTACAAAATCCAATAAGTTTAAAGTG
>QMKU01000096.1 GCA_003646525.1 Campylobacterota bacterium | reverse complement strand
GCAAAGATAGTTAGTTCGTTTCCGATGTCGTCTCGCGTAAAGCTGACTACTCCATATTTCTTCGTCTTGATTATGAAGTAGTCGTTTTCTTCGATACCAGGGATATCCTCAAAGTTACACCAAATCCTAAAAAAGGTCGGTGTCCTAAAATCTTGAAACTCTTCAAAGATTTGAATTGTCAAAACGGTCTCTACTCCGAGATGAAAGAAACTTGCAGTTTGTGCAAATTCATCTTCGTTCATAAAGACCGCGCTTAGGTCATTTTTTATCTGGTCTCTGAGAGTTTCCACTCTTCTTTACCTCTGCGGATTTTACTAGAGACATAGATTGAAGTTTTCTAGCTTCTTCTTCTTCAAACAATATTTTGTCACCTTTTCTCTTCTTACCTTGGGAGGTTAAAACATTCCCTAAAAATTCTACTTTAATTTTACCCATTTTTAACTCCTAATAGAATTTCAACACGACCAACAACTGCTGGAGCTTTCTCAGTAGTTGCTTCTCCAATATATAAATTAGAACCAGCTACAACCGTAGCAATCTTATTCGTTGCATCCCAATAGCAGGGGCTTCCCAATACAAAAGTGTCAGCATCCGTACTAGCAAACTCATATATCTTATCGATATTAATATTAACAAGTTCTCCCGTGAGGACTGTCTTTTGTGCGATACCTACACGCACCGCCCCGAAGGGAACCACATCAAAAACGGAGATGTCCGCTGCTGCCGATATTAGGATTAGGCTACCATCGCCTACTCCAGTAAATTTTGGTACTGATTGATTCATATTATTCCTTTATATTTATGTTTTAGATACTGAGTACAAAGGGGTTATTTTCCTTTGTACATACCTCTATAATCCACAGCTGTCTGAGTAAAGTCAAATACTGCTTCATATTCAACACCCAAGATAGAGTGATTGTTGATTTGAATCTTTGGCGCTCTACCAGCCCCAGCAAGATATCCTGCTTTGATGGTCTTGCTCCCCGTCAGCAGATACCACTCTTCGGGGTCTTTCAATCTAGGATCAACGATCAGTTTGAGAGACTTGTACTGAGTGTTCACAACTTGATTGTTCTTGGCGTCAGCAATAGATGCAGGGGATGCTAAGAGAACAATCGCCGCCTCTTCTAGTTCGGGTGCTACAATCAGATAGTCTGGCGTAATATTTAGCAAATCACCATTGAGTGCTGTTTGCCGTCTCATTTCAAGTTTAGCGGCAACAAGAGCAGTGGAGCTAAAAGCAGTTGAACCTAAATTCCCGTGATCCGTGTGAAAGATTGGGAGCCCATCATTCATCACAAAGCTTGCACCTATGCCTGTACCTGTCAAAATATCGTAAATGTTATTGCTTTCTCTATTCGCAGCTCTCTCTGCAAAATCAGCAGGGATATCACCGAAAACACCCAAATCATCATTGATGAAAACTTCTCTAGTCAGAAAAGCCTTGTTACCATAAGACTGTAGCTGCCAAGTTCTCTGATCTTCAAATCTACTAATCTCTTTAAGTTCGCCATTTTCAGAGATAGGGTCTAGCATCCCACCTGCACTGGATACTCTCGCCACATCAACTGGTCGAAAGTCTCTCAATTCACCTTGTTGAGCCCACTCTTTCCAAGTTGACACTTGCTTTGCAAATTCATCTTCGAGCGTTCTGTTTCCTGAAGACAGAAGTAATATTGGAAATTCACTTGTAGTCATCGCTCTTTCTGCTACAAGCATCTTTTTCATGGGATTTATTCCAAGAGTTCGAGCAGCCATTTCGATTAAAGTAGCTTGAGCAAAGACATTATCTTTCAAATCCACCGTACTACCCATACGAGAGGACAGAGAGTCAACTATCTCTTCTCTCATTTTGCCCTCTTCAGGGATACCGTTAATCTCAACTTCAGCCGCAGGGGTTTCATTCACCCTTGCTTTTAGTATCTCTTCGTTGAGAGTATTCACAGTAGCTTCTTTGTCTTCTACCATTCTTTTAATTAAATCGGTATCTGCACCATATAGAGCACCTGTTTTCTCTATGTCTCTTACTCTTTTACCCTCTTTAGCTTCAGCTCTGAGTCTCTTATTCTCTAACTTCATAGCATCAACCTCTACACTTAGATCATCACGGGCTTTAGTTAACTCGATTTCTTGCTCTTTTGATCGTTGCTTCATCGCTTCAAGTTCAGCGATCCTTTGTTCTTTTGTCATGTCTTGTGTTCCTTCTTCTCTTTTTTGTGCACCATTGTCAAATCCTAGCCCAACTGCGGACACCTCAAAAATATCATAGTCGGTAACAGTCACAAGATCAATATCATTGTCTCTCTCTTTTACTTCGTATTTATTTATCTTATACCCTATCGAGACATCAGTTAGAATCTCTTCCCGATATTTATCTTCAATCTCTTTTGCCACAAGACCGCTACCAAAAATCACCTCACCTCTAATTTCGCCATCTTCTACTCGGGTATTGACTATTTTACCTATTGCATTGGTGGTGTCGCGGAGGTGATCTTTAAAGAAGGTGCTCAAATTAGAGAAAGAAGCCCCCTCTGGAGCTAATACCTCTTCATAATATGCCCCTTTATCCCAATCATACCTTTTGCCTGCGTTCTCTGTGGAGACAAAAGTAAAGGACATCTCTTTATTATCGAGGTTCGGATTTGACCGCAATGTCGCAACCCTTGTATGGATAACATCGTTTAGTGCTTCTCGTTTAATCAAAAAAAACCTCCTAAAATGAATTGGTACATTATATCATATTTTTTACTATGAAAAGCTATCTTTCCTCTAATTCAGATAGTAAGTCATGAACCCTCATCAATAATTCCCTCACTTCCTTCACATCTCCTTTATCCTCAACTACCATCTCTTCTTCATATCCTAGCTCATCTTTAATTTCTTGTTCTTCTACTTTTCTAGCGATAACATCTCTAAAATCGTTTCCTCTCATAGCGCAGACATCAGTCTCTGTTGTCATATTCAATGCTATCTCTTTTTCAATCGCATTAACTTCTTTTAATGGATCTACGAAAGTCTTTGGAGGGAATACCCATCTTTTTCTCGTGTAAGGGATATGATCAGACAAAAACTTGGCGATAGGTATCTTTATTGTTCCTCTCATAATCTCTGTCAACATCCAAGTGTAATAAATATCATTCAAGATATAGTTGACCAAACTCTTTTGGTCTACATCAAAACGCTTATTGTCTTGAGCTAGTGATGCCCTAGATGATGCAAAATTAACTCTTGAGTAGTCTCTAAATGCTAATTCAAACGATATTCTACGCGCTGTGGCTATTAGCCTAATTGTGCTTTCTGAGAAGTCCTTATAATCAGCAGTTGCGCTATCCCCTGCCAACTTGTTTATCTTCTCCCCTATTTTCAGATAGTGAACAGCGATTCCATTAACTTCTTTGATCCGACTTGTTTTATCCAGACCATTATTGTTAATACTCATGTCTCCTTCTACCGTATACGCAATATTGGCTTTTGCAAGTGCGGATTGAACAGTGGCAGTTTGAAATGCAGAAAAGTTTTTAATGTCGACAATCGCTTGGGCGTACTCACTAACTCCCCTATATTGTGTTGCCCTCGTGGTAGAATGGTAGTTGATTATGTGTCGGCTCGCTATAGTTATGGTCTTGCTTGAATAATATCCATTCTTATCCTTCACTTTAAATCTATAGCCTTTAACACTACCATCAGGATTAATCTCTATCCCTTGGTCGATTCCACCATCATCTAATGCATCAGCTTCTATGAGTTGTAATTTTAATCCCTCTTTTGTGATTCTTTTGTAAATGTAAATTTCACCATCTACCATTCGAGTTTGAAGTATCACTCTCTGCATATCATAGAAATTTAATCTACCTGTAGAGTCACATAAAGCAGGGGATGTCGCCCAAATTTCAAACCGTGACTCTATTTCATCATCAAGGTTTTTAATATTCGTTCGGGATTGTAATCTTATCCCTGTACCCACTACATTATCAAGAATCGCACCATCGATATTATTCATAATCGCATTATTAGCCGCAAGATGCCTCGCCCTTGCCCTCATCACATTACGATCTAGGGAGGCAGTCTCTTCAAACTCACTATTTGCGTTCCAGAAGTTCTTATTAGCCTCAGTGTACTTCCCACCCTCATAAAAGCCTCTCTGATTCGTGATTGCTTGGTGAATAGACATATTACTCATCTGATATCATTTCAAACCGTGATTCTAGTTCATCATCAAGGTTTCTAGTCTTCGTTAGGGGTTGTGCTCTTGTCCCTTCACCCACTACTTTGCCGAGGATATCCCCATCGATAAAAACAGCACTAGAAGCAAGATGCCTCGCCTTTGTCCTCAGAATATTATGATTTAGTGCCCTCATCACATAGCGATCTAGGACGGAAATCTCTTCAAGCTCACTATTCGCGTTCTGGTTTTCACATAAAATTAACATGGTACGCTCCTCTCGCTGTATTATGTCCTACAACTACATCTCCAAAATTTGCTAGTTGGTCAGTTAAATACTTCTCTCTAGCAGTTAATTGATCCAAATCCGCCCTTGTTACCATTCGTCCATCATACTCGTACTTTTGAGAAGTCATTACCCCCGATATCGCGGTTTGTACCTCCATAAGCTGTTCGCCTACTGTTTTTAAGATAACTGCCATTTTACGCCCCTTTTGTCTAAAAATATTGATATTAATTGATATTATAGCCAAAAAATACTAGTATGCGTCCATTTTTTCGTTGAAACTACTCCCTATAGAAGTCCCGTTTTCGTCTTGTCCACTAGCTATACTCTGTTCTCCCACATGCAAAATTGGAGAGACTAATGTATCGACATTCACCATTATTACATCTATCATAGCTATAGCATAGACCATACAGTCGATAGCTTCATTTCTTTTTCTAATCTGCACATAAAGCCCTTTTTCATCTCTCTTCTCAGCAGTCAACATATCAAAAAATCTTTTATTGATGATAGGGATATCAGGGAAGTGAACAAAATTAACACCTGCCTCTGTTATTGCTAGTTTGCCGTAAAAGTTATCTTTTATTTTAACTGTCCCTATCATAACTAGATTTCTAGTTGTAAGTTGCATCATCGTTTTATTTATCACAGGAGCAAATCTTTGAGAGGAGCCCTTTATTCCAAAGATTCGATCGGGCAGTCTATACTTTACATATTCATCTATTGCCTTCCCCCTGTGTCCTCCTGTATCAACTCCTGTTGCCTGTATTCTCATCTGTCCACCATCTGCTCTCGTGAAAGATTTGGATAGATATGCATCTAACTTTTTCTGAGAACTTACAAATTGTGGATCTCCCATTATTACTTTATAATCGATTACATAGAGTTCTCCACTATTTGTATTGCTCCAACCTAAAACGAGGATCTCGAATCTATCATCTTGTGTATCCACCCCAGCTGTTAGTATCTTTACTCGGTTTGGGACTTCTGCTCCATAGCTCTCCACTCTTTTATTTCTATCCACGATATCTACACCATCTAGTTTTTTAAGGAAGGGTCTAGCGTTTCTGGTGTTCTGCCAAACTCTCATATATCCTTCATCCCCTGTTTTTAGAAATTGTACGGCTTCTAAAAACTCGGAGGCTATCTTTCGCCAAGAAACCCAAGGCGAATAGAAAGAGGGGATTAGATATCCTTTATGTTGATGTCCTGGATTTTGAGGTATCCACTTAGCTCCATTCTCTTCGCTCATCATTTCACGCTTTTGTCGTTCATATATAACTGCACCGCACTTTTCACAACCAAGAGTAACTTCCCCTTTGAGCTTATAATT
>QMKU01000095.1 GCA_003646525.1 Campylobacterota bacterium | reverse complement strand
TTTCTATCAATGGCTTCACGGACGCTCTCTCTATTTGAGAATTTTCAAAAGCTTCTTGCGAGTACTTCTGTTTTATTTCACCCTCTTGCAAGTCTTCTTTTATTTCAGTGATCTGATCGCGCAAGAGAGAGAGTTCATTCATCAGCATCTCTTCTTCTCGTGCCACTCCGCCATCTTCTGCTTCATTCAATTGCAAAAAACGCTCTCTGCTGATTGATACGGTTATTTCACAGCTGGTACTCTCTCTATCTGCAAGTTGTATTTGTCTAGCAGAAATCAGTCTAAAATCGTTCCCATATTTCTCTTGAGACAATGCATATGCCTCTTGGGGTGTGGATGCCACCAGTGTGACATTTATCATCTTCTACCTTTCATGTACTTCATTGGTATCAATACTGAGTTACGATTCATCCAATCAGGATGAGGAATTTTTAGCATTTTACTATCTATCTGAATATCATCATAAAAAATTATATCAAGATCTAGCGTTCTGGGACCATCTTTATTAAACCGTTTTCTACCAAATCTTTTTTCTGTATGTAGCAGATACCTCAAAAGTTCTCTAGGGCTCATAGGGGTGCTCAGTAGTAACATCGAATTGTAAAAATCAGCTTGGTTCAAAAAGCCAAAAGGAGGATTGCGTAAGATCGGTGCACTCTTCAGCAAAGTAACATGCCTAGAGCGTTTCAAAAACCAGAAGAGATGCTCAAATCGCCTTATGACATCACCTATATTTCCGCCAATCCCTATGAGTGCCTTGTGTTCTCTTCGTCTCTTTTCTGATCGATAATAGGGATAATGTGCTGTTGTGATAAGTATATGATTCTCATCCAGCGTGCTCTTCTTGATCATAGTACCACCGCCTTTCCGTTGACCATCGCCACCATATCTTCGATCCGAATACCAAACTCACCGGGGAGATAGATACCAGGCTCTATTGTATAAACCATTCCATCTTCGATGATAGTATCTGATCGAGATGAAATGTAAGGCATCTCGTGAATATCAAGACCTACGCCATGTCCAGTAGAGTGAACATAGTAGCGTCCAAAACCAGCTTTTGAAATGATATCTCGCGTCAAAGCATCAACTTTTTTGGCTTTCATTCCTGATCTAGCTTTTACGATGGCATTGTCATGTGCTTTGAGTACGGCATCGTAAGCTCTCTCTATTTTTTTACTTTTAAAATGTTGATTAGTATCAAAGTGAAAACCTTTTTTGGCAGAAACCGTACGCGTCCTATCTGAGCAGTAGCGTTTGTATTTCAATCCTGCATCCACCAACAGAAGATCACCTTTTCGCAATCTGCTCTTGGTGGGTAGTGCATGTGGTTTGGCAGCACTTTTATTGATCGCGACAATTGGGTCAAAACTGAGATCATACTTGCCAAAATCACTCAAAATTGATTTGGCTACATAGGTCAAACCATATTCATCTTCACCAAAGCCACTGTGATTGAACTCTTTTTCTAGGATTTTAAATGCATTTTTGCCAAATTTTGCTGCTTTGGAGAGTATCTTTAGCTCTGCATCGCTCTTAATAATACGCTTTTTATGAGAAAAATCCTGCATAGGTTTGAACACAATACAGTTTTTGACAGAGAGTTTCTCAAAAGCCGCAACACTCCACTCTTTTGGATCGAAGAGCACTTTTCGGAGCTTGTTCCGTTTCATCACTTTTTGTACACTCTTGATGAGATCGGTGGTCGTGATGACTTTGGCTCCTCTGACTTTCTCCTGAGCCTCTACTCTGTATCGGGCATCGGTCACGAAATACGCTTCTGAACCGCACTTAAGATAGAGTGCATTGTCGCTACTGTAACCGCATTCATAATAGAGTGCATTTTCATCTTTGAGAATATAGTTCAAAATGTTCCTTGAATAAGTGGAGACAGGAAAATTTATCTTACTGACTCCTAAAATTTTATCGCTACTTTTTCGCTTGTCCCTGAGTCTGTGTTTGAGCTTGTTTTGCCTGATTCATGGCATTGATCTCATTGAGTATTTGTGTCATACCGACCATCGCCAAGTGATAACCAAACGGTCCCATGCCTAGGATCTGTCCTGCACATACTGGAGCAGTGAGTGACTTATGTCTGAACTCTTCTCTCTGGTGGATATTGGAGAGGTGTACTTCGATGGCAGGGATTTGAACTGCACTCAAAGCATCACGAATTGCGATTGATGTGTGTGTATAAGCTGCTGGATTGATGATGATACCATTGGCATCACCTATGCACTCTTGGATTCTATCTACAATTTCACCTTCAAGATTGCTCTGAAAAAATTCAATCTCAAGCTTATTTTGATCTGCAAAGCCTTTCATTTGTCCGTGGATATCTTCAAGTTTCATAGGACCATAGATGTTTTGCTCTCTTATTCCGAGCATATTTAGGTTAGGACCTTGGATGACGACTATTTTCATTTTCTACCTCTTTAATAAATTTGGGTATTATTTTATCCAAATAAGATTAAATTTAATGAAGGAGTTGACTTTGAAGATCATTACAGCTGACTATACCTATATCGATGGCAGATACCACAAGGCTTATGCTGTGGCTTTTGAAAAAAAGATTGTTGCTGTGGCTCCCGTCGAAACGATAAGGGAACAGTACCCAGATGCCGAATGGATAGAGAAAGTGTCACACAGTGTACTCTATCCAGGACTTATCAATACCCATGTGCATTTGGAATTTTCCAGTAACAAAACAACACTCAATTATGGCTCTTATCTACCATGGCTCCATTCGGTGATCGAAGATAGAAATCACCTCACAGAGACTTGTACAACAGAGATGATGATAGAGGCTTGCCAATCGATGATGCAAAGTGGTGTCAGCACCATAGGGGCGATCAGTAGTATGGGACTAGATCTGGATGCCTGCACCACAACACCTCAACGAGTTATTTTTTTCAATGAGCTCATAGGTAGTAATCCTCAGACAGTTGATGCACTCTACGATGATTTCATACAACGATACAACAGTTCTGCAGAATATACGGAAAAGAGAGTGACTCCAGCTATCGCCATACACGCCCCCTACTCCGTGCACCCTATCGTACTCAAAAAAGCAGTTGCTTTTGCCAAAGAGAAACAGTCACTGCTTAGTGCCCACTTTTTGGAGAGTCAAGCAGAACGACAATGGCTCACCCACTCCAAGGGAGAATTCAAATCCTTTTTTGATACTTTCTTCAATCAAAATAGAGCCACAACGACCATCGAAGCATTCCTGTCAGGCTTTGATGGATATCCTACCCATTTCACCCACTGTGTCCATGCCAAAGAGAAGGAGCTTGAGAAGATAGCCCGAGAGAAACATACGATCGCCCACTGTCCGAGATCCAACCGATTGCTAGGCTGTGGCAAGCTAGATCTCCAGAGACTCGAACGGCTTGATATTCCATTTTCTCTAGCTACTGATGGATTGAGCTCCAATAACTCTCTCAATATTTTTGACGAACTTAGAGCTGCTCTCATGATGCACCATGAGACAAATCTACACATGCTATCTCTCAGACTCATCCGTGCCATCACCTCAGATGCTGCCAAAATCCTCCATCTCAATTGCGGTCAAATCGCCCAAGAGTACGAGGCAGATTTCGCCCTCATCCAGCTACCAGAAGAGCCAAAACGAGAAGAAGACATTGCCTTGTGGACGATCCTACACACCAACCAAGTCACAGAACTCTATATAGAGGGGGAGCGATATATTTAGAAATAGAACTAAAACAACTGACCTTTGACCTTGCACACTATGCTACCCGTAGGTGCGACCATGTCGCACACGATAGAGATAGTTTGTATCGCCTAGAAGGTCATAATCTATAGAAATATATAAAATGTTTCTATATCGTGTGACATGGTCACGCCTACGAAGAGACAAATATTTACAAAATCCGTAGGTGCGCAAGGTCAGTTAGTAAGGCTACCCCTTGAGCTTCATCTGCTCTAGTTCCCAATACTCCATATCGAAACTATCAGATTCTGAAATACTCTGATAGCCTCCTAGTGCTTCACCTAGCAGGATGGCTTTTATTGTGTGCATAATAATATCGTCGATGATTGTAACCTCTTTCTCATTTTTGCCGATTGAGATCGTACCGATGCCTTTGATCACTGCCCAATTTGGTGCAGGATTGAGCATGATCTCTTCTTTGGCATATCGATCGAAATAAGTTTCATAATTTTTAATATAATTTTGAAGTTCTTTGCCATTGTCAACTTCAAATACCACTGGAACTCTCTTGGTTCGGATGATATGCTCTGGTGTCAAAACACCTTTGCGGTAGAGTGATCTATCACCTTGAGATGCAAAAAAACGCGCTAGAGGCGAATGATTGAGTTTGACAACAACCTCATATCCCTTGATAGTAGAGAGCAATTTCTGGATATTCTCTAAATCATAGTCAACCTCTTGGTCATAAACCATAGGTACTACTTGAGTATTTTCCTTGAGGTACTCTTCTGCTCGTGCGACACTCTCTATCATTTTGTCATAACTCTTTTTGGCATCATTGTCGAAAGTGAAAAGACCATGGTTGTGCAGTATGATACCCTCCAGACTCTCCCAGTCCACCCCCTGCGTCATCTCACCTATCACCTTCGCCAAAACAAAGCCAGGCATTACATAAGGAATGATCAGATAGTTTTTGCCATAAATCTCTTCGATCAACTTCTCGCCATTCACTGTATTGGAGATCGTCACAATCGCATCGGCATGCGTGTGATCGACAAATTTGTAAGGGATCAATGCGTGTAGGATCGCTTCGACTGAAGGGTTGGGTGCACTTTTGTTTGTCAGGGCTTCTTTTTGGTAGCGTACCATATCACTATCACTGAGTGTTTCATACTTCAGCAATGCAAGCAGATCATCCATCCTAGCAGGAGAAAATCCCTCTTTCTCGATAGAGCCCAGATCCCATCCACTTCCTTTGACATAGAGAATATCATCGATCTTGACAGAAGTATTTCCACCACCATGTAGCACAAGGTCTTGATCACTTCCAAGCAATCGAGAAGTATAGACGCGCATCGCGAAATCATCAAGCCCCTGAGCTTTTTCTATCTCAAAAAGGTTTTTCATCTATTCAAGCCTTCTATCTTCAATATCTCTCTGAGGTCTTTAATATCCACCACATGCGTTGCCTGCTCTTTGAGAATCGGCTTGGCACAAAATGCCACTCTAGTATCAGCATGTTCAAACATACTCAAATCATTGGCACCATCTCCCACGACAAGCGTATCTACCCTATCGATGCCCAAGAGGTTCTGAAGACGGACAATCATATCCCCCTTGGAGAAACCAAACATCATATCACCACCTACTTTGCCAGTCAAGATACCTTCATCATCGTGTAGCACATTGGAAAAGTCCGCATCTATACCTAGTCTCTTGGCAGCAGGTGAAGTAGCACTGCGAAAGCCACCAGAAAAACAGATGACCTTATAACCTCTCTCTTTGAGACCAGAGATCACTTCTGCTGCACCAGGCATCATCGGAAGATTTGCACAAATCTCATCCACTTTACTCTTGGACAATCCCTCCAAGAGAGCCACTCTCGCGACTAGTGATTTGAAAAAATCAAGCTCTCCTGCCATTGCTCGTTCTGTAATCGCTGCAACTTCTTTTTCCAATCCAAGTGGCACTGCCAAAAAATCGATCGTCTCACCATCCATCAATGTCGAATCAAAATCAAATACTGCTAATTTCATCTTCTCTCCCTTGTTAAATATTAAAAAATATATACATAGCTGTATCTACTTATTATTATGATAGAATTATAACTAATAAACCAAAATATAAGAGTCTTACTATGTTTGATCAATT
>QMKU01000094.1 GCA_003646525.1 Campylobacterota bacterium | reverse complement strand
GGTTATCTGCATCGTGGTTTTGAAAAGAGCTGTGAAAATCACACTTATAATCAAATCATTCCCTACACGGATAGGCTCAACTACTGTTCAGCACTTATGAACAATATCGCCTTTTCTAAAACAGTAGAAGAGATGATCGGTGTGACCCTGCCTGATAGAGGGATATTTATTCGTGTTATTCTCTCTGAGCTTTCGCGTGTGATCGATCATTTGGTTTGTCTCGCGGCAGGGCTTTTGGATATGGGTGGACAGACAAACTATTGGTATCTCTTTAATCCTCGTAACGATGCCTATGATTTCCTGAGTAAATTGACAGGTGCACGACTCACCAATAGCTATATGCGTATCGGTGGAATGACACACGATCTCTATGATGGCTGGGAGGGGGATCTCGATGATGTACTCAAAAAAGTTGACAAGGGGATCGCTGAATCCCTACAAATGATTGAACACAACCGTATCTTTCAAGATCGTCTACTGGATATTTCACCAGTCTCTGCCGCACAAGCGATTGATTACGGCTTTACTGGTCCCAACCTGAGAGCGAGTGGCGTGCCGTATGATCTGCGTTTTGCTTCTCCTCACTACTATTATGATTCGTTTGATTTTGATATAGTGGTTGGTTCGGCAGGTGATACCTATGATCGACTAATGGTGCGTTTCGAAGAGATGCTACAGAGTATGCGCATCATCCGACAGGCGGCGAAAAAGATACCAGAAGGTCCTATCAGCGTAGCTAACCATGCTATCACGATGCCACCCAAATCAGCAGTCTACTCAACGATAGAGGGGACTATGAATCAGTTTAAGCTAGTTTATGAAGGGGTAAAAGTACCTCAAGGTGAATACTATGGTGCGCTTGAAGCCGCCAATGGTGAGCTGGGTTTCTATATTGTCAGTGACGGAAGTGGAACACCTTATAAAGTAAAAGTTAGGGCACCGAGTTTTGTACATATGGCAGCCTATCCAAAAATTATCGAAAATTATCAGATAGGGGATGCCATTTTGACCTTGGGAAGTTTGAATATTATTGCAGGAGAGATGGATCGATGAGTTTTGAGTTTACAAAAGAAAATCTTGAAAAGATTGAGGCACTCAAATCACGCTACCCCAGTCCCAAGGCTCTGTCACTTCCCTGTTTGTGGATGGCACAGTATCAAGAGAGGTATATTTCTCTTGAGGCGATTGAAACGATTGGTGACTTGATCGATCTTCCGCCGATGGAAATATATCGTGTAGCGACATTTTATACGATGTTCAATCTCGAACCAGTAGGAAAATACCACATTCAACTCTGCAAAACACTCTCTTGTGCGCTTTGTGGAAAAGCTGAAATGCTAAATCATCTCAAGAACAGATTGGGACTTTCTCCTGGTGAGAGCAGTAGTGATGGAGCCTTCACTTTGACACAAGTGGAGTGCTTGGGCTCTTGTGGTACAGCACCAGTGATGCAGATCAATGACCAATATTATGAAAATCTAACTCCAGAGAAGATTGACATAATACTAGATTCGCTAGAGGAGGGGTCGTAATGAAGGCATGCCAAATAGTGAGCAGAAAGTTTCATATCGATCAGAGCTACAGACTAGAGACCGCCAAAGAGCATGGTGCCTACAACACACTCAAGGAGGCTTTTGCTCTCTCGCCTGTTGAGATTATCAAAACGATCAAAGAGAGTGGATTGCGTGGCAAAGGTGGTGGCGGTGCACCAGCTGGAGCCAAGTGGATGCTGATGCCGCAAGATGACGAGAGATCCTCTTATCTTGCCGTCAACTGTGACGAGAGTGAGCCAGGCACCTTCAAAGATCGTGAGATTATCTCCAAAGATCCGCATCTCCTCATCGAAGGAATTATCATCACCTGCTACGCGATCAAATCGCATGATGCCTATATCTATATTCGTGGTGAGTATTATCAGTTCCAAAAGATTTTGCAAGAGGCGATAGATGAGGCATATACAGCAGGTATTTTGGGTGAGAGAGTGAGGGGTGAAGCGTATCGTATGGATATTACAATTCACCGTGGAGCAGGTGCCTATATATGCGGTGAAAAGTCAGCACTCTTGGAGTCAATGGAGGGCAAACGGGGACATCCACGACTCAAACCCAAACAGAAAGAACCAGAGTGGTATTTTGGCAATCCTACACTAGTCAACAATGTCGAAACAATCGCTTCTATCCCTTATATTATCAAGCACGGTGCTGAGGGGTATCGAGAGTTTGGTACAGAGCGAAGCCCAGGGACACTGCTCTTTGCAATGAGTGGACATGTAGAGACCCCAGGTATCTATGAGGCAGAGTTCGGTACACCAATGTTTGACTATATCAACTACTATGGTGGTGGTATCCGAAACGGCAAAAAGCTCAAGGCTGTTATTCCTGGTGGCGCATCGACAGCAGTATTGACTGCGGATGAGGTAGCATGCGCTACACTTGATTATGAGCATATGAGAGTGGTAGGATCTGCACTAGGAACTGGTGGGATGATCGTCATGGATGAAGATACCGATATGGTAGAGGCTCTCAAGAATCTTTTGGAGTTTTACCATCATGAATCTTGTGGGCAGTGCACCCCATGTCGAGAGGGAACAGGCTGGAGTGATACGATACTCCAGAGAGTATTAGATGGTAGAGGAAGCAGTGAAGATATCGATAAACTTCTCGAACTTGCCAGTATCATGGACGGGAAGACGATCTGCGTTTTCGCTCCAGCGGTGGCTATCGTGATCCGCTCTTTTATCGGTAAATTTCGAGATGAATTTGAAGCAAAGGTGACAGCATGAGTCAGATAGATATCGTCATAGACAATATGACCTTCACAGCAGAAAAAGGTTCTCTTCTGATCGACCTTTTGATCAAACATGATCTCAAAGTACCTTACTTTTGTTATCATGAGGCGTTAGGTGCGGATGGAAATTGTCGAATGTGTATGGTAGAGATAGAGGGACAGAAACGCCCTCAGATCGCTTGTGATACGCTCATCAAAGAGGAGATGGTCGTTCGTACAAAAGGTGAAAATATTGATGGCGTGCGTCGAGATATTCTGGAGCTAGAGCTGATCAACCATCCAATTGACTGTCCTGTTTGTGATCAAGCAGGGGAGTGTAAACTTCAAGATTTCTATATGGATTACGGTCTCTATGAATCGAATATAAAACAGTCAGACAAGGTTCATCATCGCAAGCATATCGATCTAGGAAGCAGTGTCATACTCGATCAAGAGCGATGTGTGCTTTGTGCTCGATGTACACGCTTTACGAGTGATATCACTAAGACCCATGAGCTTGGTATCATCGGGAGAGGCGATCATGCTTGTGTTTCGACTATGCCAGGAAAGAAACTTGATAACCCTTATGCGATGAATATCGTTGATCTTTGTCCTGTAGGTGCTTTGACGAGTAAGGATTTTCGTTTTCAACAGAGAGTCTGGTTTCTTACTTCATCCCCCTCCATCTGTCATGGTTGTGCGAAAGGGTGCAATATCTTTATCGACCATAACCGTGAAAAGTACAAAGATGAGACAATTTATCGTTTCAGACCGCGTGAAAATCAGCAAGTCAATGGGTTCTTCATCTGTGACGAGGGGCGTTTGAGCTATAAAAAGTTGCAAGATAATCGACAACTTGATATGATTCTCAATGGTAAAAGTTGTGAAGAGGCGGAGGCACTCGAAGCCTATCGAAATTTACTTGAGGCAGGCAGTGGGAAGATCGTTATTTTAGCAGATGCCAATCTCTACACAGAAGAGCTTGAGATGATTCAGATATATGCGCAAAAGCTTGGAGCGACACTCTCTTCTCCTATGGTATCAGACCTCGATGATGCTTTTGCCGATGAGTGGCTCAAGTCATCACAGAGAGCATCTAATGCAAAGGCTATTGAAAAATTGGGGATAATGACAGATCTTCCAGATGAGAAGATTGCTCTCTTGATCAATTTCAATCATCCTAATACTGTGAGCATTGATGCGGAGAGAGTGATTAGTTTTCGGACAAATCAACAGAAAGAGCCTGCTGATTTGATTTTGCCATTGGCTGTATTTTCGGAAAGTTCTGGAACACTCACCAACGAAGATGGTATCGAGCAATATTGCCCCAAGGTCATCACGCGCAACGACCCTGCTCCTACGGTAATAGAATGGATGATACGATGTCAGGAGGAGGTAGAATGAGTCTCGCAGCAATATTAGTTTCTATTATCTCCTTGATACTCGGTGCTCTATTGGCATTGTTGATGATTCCTGTCTTGGTTTGGCTAGAGAGAAGGGGTGCTGGTCTAGTGCAAGATCGATTAGGTCCCAACCGAACAAATGTTTTTGGATTTCGTTTTGGCGGTGTCGTGCAATCTTTTGCTGATGTGGTCAAGCTAGTATTGAAAGAGGAGTATTACCCCTCACATATTACCAAATGCCGTTGGCTCCTGATGTTGGCTCCGATAATTACCTTTTCAGCAGCACTGCTGGCATTTATGGTGATACCTTTTGCAGACAATATAGTCATCAACGGTGAATCTCTGCGTATCCAACCGCTTCCTGTTGATTACGGAGTACTTTGGTTTATGGCAATCGGTGCGATTGGTGTGATTGGTATTTTTTTGGGTGGATGGCTGAGCCACAATAAATACTCGCTTCTAGGTTCTTCTCGTGCTGGCTCTATGATGATCAGTTATGAATTGCCTCTAGGCTTGAGTATCGTGGCATTTGTGCTCACTTACAATACGATTGATTTCAATGCGATGGTGCAGTGGCAGAGTGGAACCGTATTGGGGTTTTTGCCTGCCTGGGGTATTTTAGTACAACCTTTGGGCGCGATGATTTTGATTGTTGCGATGTTTGCTGAGACTAATAGGGCTCCCTTTAGTGTTTCTGAGGGAGAGAGCGAAATTGTTGCTGGGTATATGACGGAGTATACAGCGATGAAATTTGCCATGTACTTTATGGGTGAATATGTCGCGATGAATACTGCTAGTGCTGTGATCATTACGATGGTCTTTGGTGGTTATCAGCTCCCTTGGGTGACGACGGCAAATCTACTCGAAAACTTTAGCTATTTTGCTTGGGCAATCATGATTATTATGCCGATTGTGGTCTATTTCGTAATCAATTGGATGCAAAAAAACAATGCAGTTCGTCCCACGGTGATCAGTGATGGCAGTCGAGAGTTTGAAGCCAAAGTTTTGACTTTCGTCCTGATCGGTATGACGCTGTTGATCGAATTGATAATGATTTATCTGGCGACTTCATCCGATGCAGTTCTAGGGACAGCAATCGCCGTGACACTGTTGCAGATTGTGATATTTGTCGTGAAGCTGATGCTTTTCAACCTCTTTTTTATTCTGGTGCGCTGGACACTTCCGCGCTTTCGATATGATCAGGTGCAGAACTTGGGATGGTATTATCTCTTGCCACTCTCCCTGCTCAATCTTTTCATCACGGCAATCGTCGTGGTAGGAGTCAACTGATGGCACACAAAATCAAAATCGTTCCGCGTCATGGTACAAGCCTCAAGGATAAGCTCTATCTGCCAGCTATTTATGAGGGTATGAAGATTACCCTTAGCCACTTGGTTAGTAATGTCGCAGACAGTAATGCGGTCGATACGATGGAGTACCCCGAGGAGCAGCCAACCGACATTACAGAACGATATCGTGGCTTGCATCGCCTGACACACAGGGAAGATGAGAGTATCGCCTGTGTCGCATGTTTCATGTGTGCGACGGCTTGTCCTTCAGGTTGTATTTTTATTGAAGCAACGGAACGAGAAGATGGCAAAGACGAAAAGATGCCCAAGCGTTTTGCGATCGATACACTTGAGTGTGTCTTTTGTGGTTATTGCGTAGAGGCGTGCCCCCGTGATGCGATTCGTATGGATACGGGGATTTTTTC
>QMKU01000093.1 GCA_003646525.1 Campylobacterota bacterium | reverse complement strand
GACTATCATAATTATCGTGGTTCGTGATATCTAAAATAAATAATTTCATCTTTTGCTCGTTCCACAGCTGAAGTAAAATACTAAAGAAAACTTAATTAATATCTCAAAGATAGTAAGCTATAATAATTTAAAATAAATAGGATTTTATAAACTACGCCCCTGCCGTTGAATCTCCACTTTTCATAAAGAAAGTATCATAATAAATCACTACGACTTAACCCATCCCCTCAACAATCCCCTCAAACAAAACTAAATCCCTCTCAAAATAATCTTTTAAAAGATAATCCTCATCATAAGCCTTTTCAAAAGAGAAAATTTTATCAATATCATTTGATTATTAGGGGTCTGGTGATTTGTGATGCGTGAAGCGTAGCGAATGCATCATGAATCACCTGACCTCGGCTAAAACATGGCAACGACTCAGCCGAGGTCAAGTGTTGAAAATCCACCCTCGTTGTGAGTTGATTTTTCAACACTTAACCCCTGCCGTGCTTAATTCATTGGCATTGGACTTTAGCCCCATTAGACGGGACTAAAGTCCCTGCTCCAAGTATCTATTAATTTGGTATTATACAACTACACTTCCTTAAGTTCTTATGATGTTTGGCAGTGCCAAACCTACAAGTGCGTAATATCAATTACTTACTCAAACTCTCCAAAATCTCTTCTGTAAACAATACCTGCGGCACTCGATTCTGAATCGGTTGAGATAACTCCCTTTATGTACCTGCTGTAGTCATACTGAAGTTTGGCTCCAGCAACCTCTTCGTTGACATAGATAATCGTAACTTTATCAGAGATTTTCTTCCCAATCTCCATACTCCCATCCGTACCTAGCGAAAGATGATCTATTTTGATACCCACATTGGAGAGTACCGACTTTGCCATAGCACCCCCCATCATCTTCATCATATCCTCACCGCTATTGCTTCCTGCGCCATCTTCTGAGTCGAAGAGAATCACAGAAAGTATCTCTCCCTGACTGAGTTGTGGCAAAGAGGAGAAGATGATATTAGGAGTGGTAGGATCACCTGTTACCTGTATTGTGATTTCATAATTTAGGGAGTTGTATACTACTGATATATCCAATATTGGCTTAAGTGGATTTCCTGTAAATGCGATAAGACTCTTCTTGAATACAAATTTTTTAGCTTCAAAAATATAATAAGAACCTTTGATAACTTCTGCCGTTCCCAAGACATAAAGAGGTCCCATAGGTGCTTTTTCGATCATCAGGTCAGTATTGACACGCACATTAGCATCTGCTGTCTTATAGAGCAGGGGCTTGGCAGTATTTACTATGATGGTCGCATCTAAATTGTCCATGAAGGGACTAGGCTCTCTCTTCTTCATATTCTGTACGATAATGATATCGCTATCTGAAGGGAAACTCTTTTGATCCAAATCATAATGAACAACACCACCCTGAATAGTCACTACACCATCGATCTTTGTCTTGACACCATCTAGTTTAGTCTTGATATCTATTTTACTACTCAGGTCAATCATCTTGTGGGAGAGGTTGAACGGATCTGCATAAGCGAGTATTTCGCCTTTTTTATCCTCTATATTATAGTTTCCAGTCACTTTGAGTGCATCATTGACCCAGAGGGGTGATATCTCCACACTACCATCCTTCAGAGAAATAACCGAAGGTTTTGTAGCGAAGATCTTCTGCTCTTGAAAGGTACTATGATATCTGTTGAGCTTCAATACAGAGTCTGAAAAACCCAATGAGATCATCGTGTCATTTAATTTATGCTCAGTAACTCTATCTGCTTTATAGGTCAGTGCATTAGAAGTGAGAAGAAGCTCTATATCTTTCATCTTCTTGAGTCGCAGAGAGACTTTCAAATCTCCATCAATCGGAGGTGCCTCAAAGGCGTAAATCGTATTCATTTTCTTTATCAGACTTTGAAGTGAACCCACACTGTTTTCGAGTGATACCTCCTCTTCAATATTTCCACCAAACAAGAATGTAGCACCACCCAATACTAGATCACCAGTTATGTTTTTGTCACTCAATCCATAGTTGATATCAGAGGTCAGCCCATTGGATTTGACATTGACTTTTACTATATCTTCACTCATCGATAGATTTGCCACAAGAGGATTAAAAGCATTCAAATTCAACTCTTCACTAAAGCCTCTCAGCAGAGACTCTTTGGGGAATTGTGTAGTAGTCAAGACTTTGATCTCTTTGTCATAAACAACATCTGCATTAAGGTTAGCCATATTAGAGGTGATTTTGGCTTTTGCTTTTAGTGGTGTAATCTTGGCAAAGTCCAAAGGCACTTGAATATCAAATGCTACCCTTGCCTCCTGTAACTTTTCTGGAAGCGATATCATATTTTTGAGAATAAGTGGTGCTTTGGTAGAGAGGTTGAAGTCTGCTTTTTTGAAATCTGGAGAGACAAACTTCCCTTTCACTCCTTCAGAATCGATCAACGCTTCAATACTTTTCTCATCCCCGTGATAAGCGATCTTCAAATCATTCAAAGGCTTGGTATAGTTGCTATCAATCCCCTCTATCGTACCAGGTCTTATCTCACCTTTATATGCCAACAGAGAATTCTCAAATGTCAAAAGATTGTTTAGTCTAAGATTTTTTGTATAAGGTGTAGTCACATCTCCTTCACTGCTGACGATAAGTTTTTTTTCAGGGATTAAATAAGTAATTTGATTTGCCAAACGCAGTATAGTCACATTAAATTTACCCTCTTCAGTCTGAAGGATCTCTTTGCCATTGATGAGAATATCGACGACAGCCTTCTCTCTGCTCGCGTCAATATTCAATGTAATATTTCCCAAAGCATCTTCTCTCAGAGGAATTGAATATGTCTCAAAGAGCATTTTGAGAGGCGTGACATGACCTCTACTCTCAATTTGGTTGTTTTTGATTATCCCATGCTGTATGAGATTTGCGAAACTACTTGCCACGCTGATATCAATCTCACCACTCTCCGCTATTAACTTATGGATATTAAACTTTATATTTGTCGCATTAACCTCAGCACTCTCGATGAGAACAGGATCATAGGTCGCACTCAAGATTGAGGTATCCAAGCGTTTGATGATAAGATATTTGGGAATCAATGGACTCTCAAGTGGAGAAGCTACATGTATCTCGTTGACATCCTCAGCATTCTCAGGAGTCGCATGCTCCTCTTTGGCTCTATCAGTTGTATTTGTCTCAGTCAATGTCAAGAGCTTTGTGAGTGCCAGCGTATCTATCTCTCTCAGAGAGAGAGAATCCACGATCACCGAATCACCCTTTAGATTTGTCTCTAGCTGTAGTTTTGTGAGGCTGGTATCAACATATAGAGAAAGGCTCTTTATCTGTATGGCATTGGACTTACCTTCTGCTATCTTATGGGGTCGAACCTCTATTGCATGACTTTGTAGTTCAATCTGATCTACTCTGATGCCATCATGTATGACAGGCTTGATTGTAGCAGTCACAGAATCGATCAAAATTTTATGAGGTATATAACGACTATCACCTTCGTTGTGACGCTCGATGACAACCTCTGTATGCTCTTGCACCTCTTTGTGTATCTGTCTCTCTTGGACTGATTCTACGACAGATTTCAGCGCAAGTAAATTGATGTCCAAAACAGAAAAATCTTTGACCCTGACTATGCCATCTGTCACTGAAGCAGTCAAAGATATATTTGTAGTATTAGTATCAACGATTAACTCCAAACTACCTACATCAAGATGAGTTGCATCGAGAAGAAGTTTTTTGCCATCCAATGTCACCTTCTCAAATCCAACACCACTCTCGGCAAAAGGCTTAACTGACAAATGAAGATCGTTCAATCCTATCGAAACAGGCAACTCAAAGGTACCATTGTCCTCTTTTTTAGGTGTATCAGAACTAAAAGCTTTGATAACTTTTTGAATAGTCTCCACATTCAATTGCGTAGCACTCAAATGTGTTACGGAAACTTTTTGATGCAAAAGAGGTGCAGGATTCCACCCTATTTTGAATCGATCAAGCAGCATATCCTCTTCAAATGTCAGCTCCTCTATTTCCAAGCCACTAAGCAAACCACCAGATATTTTCTTGTAACCAAATCCATATTGTGGTGCATATCTGTCCGCTGCCCACTCTATGGTTTTGGTTGAATTTAACAAAAAAAGAACTGCTACAACCACTATGACTATCAAACTAATCAAACTAAGGAAAAAATAATCTATCCACTTAAAGAGTCTCTTCAAAACGACTGTCCTATCTGAAATTGAATACCATACTGTGAAGCATCGCGCACATTGGCTGCCACATCCACTTTGATCGGTCCTATCGGTGTCACATACCGTACCCCGACACCAGCAGAAGTGATGATATCACCAGTAAAATCATAACTATTAATCGTCAACATCGTATTATCAGTAAATACTGCGCCATAGAGATCCCCTACGATAGGATAGTCTGCTTCCAAGCTCAAATTTACCATCGTCTTCGCCCCTTCGATACCATAACGAGTAGGAGAGAAAATAACTCCCATACGCTTATAGCCATAGGCACGGTTGCTATAGACACCTCCACCAAAGAAGAGTTTTGATTCGGGCACCTGGTTTTGCGTCTCATCAACAATCCCTACCTTGGCGACAGTAGCCATCGTCAGCTGACTAAAAGTGTAGATGGCTCTTCCCTCTAAAATATATTTTAGATAAGCACTAGCTTCTTCATCATAAGGAATACCATACTCTGCTTCAGCAGAAAGATAAAATCCATATTTGGGATTGAGCTTGGAATCCCTACCGTCATAAACCATACGAACAAAAGGATAAGCCAAGAAAAAAGTTCCTGTGTTAACCGCCTGTGTTAATTTATCTTCATCATAAGTATTCAAAAGTGAAATATCAATATTTTCCAATGAAAAACCAGCATTTATTTGTAGCTTTTCATTTGTATATGCCAGGTATGCCTGAGCATATGATTTTTTTTCCATAAAGCCTTCATACTCAAGATTACTATACCCTATCTTCGTAAAGAGATCCATATAATAATCAGAGAAACCAAAAAGTGCTGGCGTAAAGAGTGAAACTTCTGCCAACTGTTCGATAGCCGAGTACTGTAATCTTACTCTTAGTTTTTTGGCATTACCCATAAAGTTTTTTCTGATGATATCTGCTTGTGCGCCTGCTCCGACATTGCTATCATATTCGACACCACCCACAAAACTCCAAGGCTCACCAATATCAGATACACCTATATCTATCGGTACAACATTGTAAAACTTCCTATCATACTTCACAGCCACTGCATCAAATGCATCAAGTGCATAGAGTGCATCATAACTCTCTTGTATTCTTTCTGTACTGAAGCGTGTACCTTCTCTCGCTCTTACACGGGAAACGATAACCTTGTCATCAATCGTCTCTGAGCCCTTGATCGAAATTTTCCCGAAAGTGCATATGCCGTCTTTTTTCAAAACATAATTGAGATCGACTCTATGTTTATCGAGATCCACATAGGCTTTATTCTCCAAATTATAGCTACAATAGCCATCCTTCATCAGACTTTCAACAATTACACTTTTGATAGATATAAACTTCTTGGCTGTAAAAATGTCACCTTTTTCAAAGCTAATGAGTTTGCTGATATTGTAATCACTACTGATATTAATATCATATATCTTGACTGGTTCATTTTCGGTGATAGAGATAAAAACCTCTTTTTCCATTGTTTTGACAGTGAAAATAGCATCATAAAAACCCTCAGAATCAAGATAACTCCGCAGGGACTCCTTAAGTGTAGGCAAAAGCTTGTCTTTGATCGTAGGTTTCTCATCACTCCAAAATTCAAACATACTTTTACTATCCACGCCTAATGCATTTTTGATATCACTTTCACCAAGATATTGTTTGTCAGTAAAAGTAAGATGAATCAAACGAGAAGGAAGGACAATCTCTTTGTCACTAGAAAAAAGTGAGTAAT
>QMKU01000092.1 GCA_003646525.1 Campylobacterota bacterium | reverse complement strand
TCTTGCACTGAAATTTAGTGGCTTTGAATCTATGGAATCCAATTTTATGAAATATGGAGAGTTGCAAGTTGGATACTATTCGAGAGGATACAAACACGATGATATCTATGATCAAAAAGAGCGAACAGCCTATGTAGGCATTGGTATCAATGTCTCAGAAGTATTCGCTTCAATGGGATGGACAAAAACTAGCAAATTTTTCAACTATGTTCAACTGCCTTATGCCTATGTACCTTTTGGTTATGACTATGACTCAGAATCCTATGTCGGACCTTATTCACGACCTTACCATGGATATAAAAAGTAGGATACTTGGAGCAGGGACTTTAGTCCCATAAAACGGGACTGAAGTCCCTGCTCCTAAATATTTCACTTTGGTAGTTATTTTAGTTCTATCCTCATCTTACTCCTAAATCTTTTCTTTGGAGCAGGGACTTCAGTCCCGTAATAACGAGATAAAAGTCTTTGTTTTACTAACTTCATATTTCTTTTTGTACGCTTTTTTAATACGGTCTGCCAATTGATAAACCGTCATTGCATAATAACTGCTATGGTTATATCGTGTGATTACATAAAAGTTTTTTGTCCCATACCAAAGTTCATCAAAACCAAATCTCTTGAGCTTGATCAGGTGGACTTTGCCACTATACTCAAAAGCCTCTTTTGGACTGATATTTTTCAGAGAAGCTCGGTGGTATTTATACTTATATCCTGTTCGTCTTCCTGTGTATCGTTTACCGGGATAAGAGACTCTGACAGCGACAGGCTGTCCTCGTTTCCAGCCATGACGCTTGAAATAATATGCCACACTCCCTATCGCATCATCAGCACTATTCATGCTTTTTTTGCCATCTCTGTTGAAGTCAACGACATAAGCCTTGTAATTGCTTGGCATAAACTGTCCCAATCCAATCGCTCCAGCACGAGAGCCCATAATGCGTTTTGGATTGATTTTTTCTCTCTTGGTCATCAAGAGAAACTCTTTGAGTTCTGATTTGAAGAAACGATTTCGTCTGTTTTTTTCAAAAGAGAGTGTTGTTAGCGTATCAAAAACGGGATATCTCCCAGTATTTGCACCATAATGACTCTCGATACCTATGATGGCAGTGACATACTCTGGCTGAACACCATATTTCTGATAAGCCTTTTGTAGTGTCTGGCGATGCTTGCGCATATACTCGACACCTTTTGTCACTTTTGACTTCTTGAGAAAGATATTTTCATAACGATCCCAAGAGCCCTGTTTTCGCTGAGTCGGTGTTCTGTAATTCTTGACTTTTGGTCTCAAGGATGGCACATAGGCTGACAGTGCCTTTTTTTGATATTTAGCATTTTTAAAAAGTCTATTGAGATAATTTCTATTGAAATGATGACGCTTGACCATTTGGTCGATGAATATACGCACTTCGTATTTCTTCGTATAGTCTTTGGCAGACAGAGAAGAGGAGAAGACAAAAGAGAACAGTAAAACCCATAAAAACTTTTTCATAGTAATAGATAACCTTATTTTTTAATATCACAGTGTATTGTATCGAGGGAATATCAACCAACTGTAAATAGGATTATCTTTTTTGCAGGAAGATACCACTCTCTATATGATCCGTATGGGGAAATTGATCAAAAATTGCCGCTGCTTCTATCTGATGTGTCTGAGTCAATATTTCCAAATCCCTGACAAGTGTTTCGGGGTTGCAGGAGATATAAATAATATAATTGATCTCCGAGATCAATCCTATCGTTCCCTCATCTAATCCAGCTCTCGGCGGATCGACCAATACAGTCGAAAAGTGATAATTATCCAGATCGATATCTTTGAGTCTGGTAAATTGACGAACTTTTGTCAATGCCTCTGTCATCTCTTCGGACGAGAGACGCACAAAAGTGATATTTTCCACATCGTTTTCAATACAATTTTCTTGTGCGGCATAGATTGATCGTTTGCTTACTTCTGTTGCCAAAACTTTATCAAAATAGTGTGAAAGTGGTATCGTAAAGTTTCCTAGACCGCAATAACTTTCCAGAAAATCTCCCCCACCTGTTTTTTTCGCCTGAACAATTGCCCACTCGATCATTTTGATATTGACCACAGGATTGGGTTGTGTGAAGCCACTCTCATAATATCGATAGACAACTTCTCTCCCGTCTATCTGTAGCCTCTCTGTCACATATTCATCTGATAATATGACTTTTTGCTTTCGGCTTCGCCCCAATATCTTGCAGTCTAGTAGAGGCTGTAGCTCTCTAGCTTCCTCTGCCCAATCATCTTCAAGTCTGCGATGGTAAAGCATTGTGATCAAGCATTCATCAGTTGTTGTTGCCAAAAACTCGATGGAGAATAGTCGTGTTTTTAGGATACTTGAAGCATTGATCTTCTCTAGCAAAATCCACATGCGCTTCTCTATTTCAGTGATGACCTTGGGGCACTCTTCGATAGTCAGAGCACCTTGTTTGTCCAAGCGACCCATCGCATAGTCACAATGATCTCCCTCATGCCAGATACGAAACTCTGCTCTCGCTCTATAATGATTCTCCAGAGAATCAAAAAGTGATATTTTCCCTTGATAAAAAGGGTTCAATAACTCAGTAACTCTTGCTTTTTTCTCTATGAGCTGTGTTGCATAATCTATCTGATATAAACTACAGGAGCCACAAGTTCCAAAATGTTTACACTTCAAAATTCATCCTTGGTTTCCTTTGACTTAAATTCAATTGGATATAATACTACAATAATACACAAAGGTACTAAAAAATGTCACTTTCTGTTGTCATCCTCGCTGCCGGACAGGGTACGCGAATGAAATCTTCCAAACCTAAGGTTCTGCACGAAGTCTCTGGAAAGCCGATGCTCTTTCACGCTATTGACGCAGCGCAAACACTCTCTGATGACATCACTGTCGTACTCTACCATCAGGCAGAACGGATAGAAAAAGAGATCACGGATCATTATACCGATATCCATTTCCATCTACAGGATGCTATAGAGTTTCCTGGCACAGGAGGCGCTATGAAAGGTATTGTGTTCGAGCATGAGCGCATTCTAATCCTCAATGGAGATATGCCTCTGATCACAACCCAATCTCTTCAAGCACTTGTTTCAGGTGATGCAGATATCAATATGAGTGTTATTGAGATGGAAAATTCTAGTGGCTATGGACGAGTCATTATCGATGAATCTAATGTCAAAGAGATCGTTGAGGAGAAGGATTGTGCCCCAGAACAAAAAATGGTGAAAACAGTCAATGCCGGAATCTATGCAGTCAAAAAAGAGCTACTAGACCGCTACATCCCTGCACTCAGCAATGCCAATGCGCAATCTGAATACTATCTCACTGATATTGTCAAAATGGCTGTTGACGAGGGGAGAATAGTCCATCCAGTTTATGTCAAAGAGGAGGAGTTCAAAGGTGTTAACTCCAAACTCGATCTTGCTGAAGCTGAAGTAATCATGCAGCAACGCATCAAAGAAAAACTCATGATGGCAGGAGTCATAATGAGACTTCCTGAGACGATCTATATTGATTCACGCGCTATATTTGAGGGGGAGTGCATATTGGAAAATGGTGTAAGTATCCAAGGAGTCTCTCGTATCATCAATTCGCATATCAAGACACACTCTATCGTAGAAGACTCCATCCTAGAAAATAGCGATATCGGTCCGATGGCACGCATCCGCCCAGAGAGCAAAATCATCGATACACATATCGGTAACTTTGTTGAAGTCAAAAAATCTATCCTCACAGGTGTCAAAGCAGGTCACCTCTCTTATATTGGAGATGCCACGATCGACGAAGGAAGCAATATCGGAGCAGGCGTAATCACTTGCAATTACGATGGTAAGGCAAAATATCAAACTGTTATTGGCAAAAATGTTTTTGTGGGGAGCGACACACAACTCGTAGCACCCGTAATCATAGAGGATGAGGTGATTATCGCGGCAGGCAGTACTATCAACAAAAATATCGCCCGAGGCGAGTTGGCAATTTCGAGAGCACCCCTGAAAAGAGTTGCAGGGTTTTTTGATAAATTTTTTGGAAAATAAAAAAAGGGTATCTATGCAGTTTGACTTAACAGGAAAATCTATTCTACTCGGCGTTACAGGAAGTATTGCGGCTTACAAAGCTTGTGATTTGTCACGTCGTTTAATCAAAGCTGGTGCCGAAGTACATGTGGTCATGTCTCCTAGTGCTACACGATTTGTCTCGGCATTGACATTTGAAGCACTGACGCGAAACCCTGTTCTCACACAGGAGAGCGAAAGCTGGAGCTCAGACCTCAACCATATTGAGATCGGCAAACAGTGTGATCTTTTTGTCATTGCACCTGCAACAGCCAATTCCATCAACAAGCTCAGCAAAGGGATCGCAGATAATATCTTGCTGGAGACTGCATTGGCATTTGTCGGAAAGATCATAGTTGCACCTGCGGCAAATACTCAAATGCTGAAAAATCACTATACAGTCGGTAGCCTCAAGATGCTTGCGGTCAACGAATATATCATCGTCCAACCCCAAGAGAAACAACTCGCTTGTGGAGAGACTGGTAGTGGTGCACTTGCAGAGCCTGAAGAGATTTATCTACAAGCTGTGCAAGCCCTTTTGGAGGATTCATTTTGGAAAGATCGTCGCATTGTCGTGACGGGTGGTGGCACGCGCGAAAAGATCGACGAGGTACGCTATCTGAGTAATTTCTCTAGTGGCAAGATGGCAAAATCTCTCGTGCTTGCTCTTTATGCGAGGGGAGCGGATGTTTGCTATATCACTACTGCTGGTGCAGAAGGTTTGCCATCTGATGTTTATGTCATCGATGTTGAAAATAGTCAAGAGATGCATGATTATACCATCGATGCTATCCGTGTAGCCAAAAAAGGCAAGATGAGCAAAGCAACTATGAACAGTAGTGATCCCATACATCTCATCCAGAAAGAACCCTACCTCTTCATGGTTGCTGCTGTCTCTGATTATAGGCCAAAATTTCCACAAGATGGCAAACTCAAAAAATCTCTTCTAGGAGAATCTTGGTCGTTGGAATTGACACAAACAGATGATATCCTGAGCTCTATCAACAGAGATGGTATTCAAGTTATCGCTTTTAAGGCAGAGATGGATAGTCAAAAGGGTTTGGACAATGCCAAAGCTCTACTAGATCAAAAAGGTGCCAATGCTGTCTGCTACAACTACCTCAAAGATAGTAATAGCTTTGGCACAGACGAGCATGAAGTCATTTTCATCACAAAAGAGAGTGAGAAACCATTCACTAAAACAGATAAACTCTCACTCTCTTTTGATATCCTCAATGAGGCAAAGGAGCTCTCTAAATGAGTCGAAATATTTTGAGAAATTTAGCAATCATCATGGACGGAAATGGTCGCTGGGCAGAAGAGCGGGGACTCAAACGCACCAAAGGACATGAGGCAGGAGCGGAAGTCGTTCGTGAGATTACCACCTACTGCGCCAATCATCCCACTATCGAATCCGTCACGCATTATGCCTTCAGCACAGAAAATTGGAAACGACCCAAATTAGAAGTAGAATTTTTGATGAAACTGCTTGAACGATACCTCAAAAATGAACTAGAGACTTACCAGAAAGAGAATATCCAATTTATGGCTATCGGAGATCTCTCCAGATTTTCTTCGAGTTTGCGCAAGATCATTGAGGTCACTGAAGAGAAGACACAGCACAATAGCAAATTGATACAAATTCTCGCGCTCAACTATGGTTCACGGGATGAGATCATCAGAGCCGTCAATCGTGTAGTCGACAAAGGCAAAACTATCACAGAAGAGACTCTTGGAGATGCACTTGACACTCCCTATCGTGATATCGATCTACTTGTTAGAACAAGTGGAGAACAGCGACTTTCCAACTATCTCTTATGGCAACTTAGCTATAGTGAGTTGGCTTTTACCCCTACTTTATGGCCTGACTTTACACCAGAAGAGTTGACAGAGATCATAGAAAATTTTGAAAATAGAAATAGACGATTTGGAGGAATATA
>QMKU01000091.1 GCA_003646525.1 Campylobacterota bacterium | reverse complement strand
TTTTGGATGCACTCCTTCTTGTCAGCGAAGATGAAGATAAGATCAATGAAGTTTTTACTTTTATACTAAAAGAGGCTTTTGATAAACTTGCAGAGTACCTTAGTCAGCAAAAAGGCTTTGATCTCTCTAAAGAGGAAGAGCTTTTCACTGCTAGAGCAATCTATGAGCATGCGATTGAACGATATAGTGAGAATGACTTGAAAGGTGCTAGAGAGCTCTTTCAAGTCTTGCATTATATGGTGGATGAGCAGAGACTTAAAGATGCGATGATGATTCATGCGGTTTCTGTCATGAAGGGGAATGATTTTGATACCTTCATCTCAAAGATTGCAGATACGAGTACTTATGATGTGACTGATAATCTTGCTTACTTTTTGCTCAATTTCAAAATCGACCCAGAGCGATATCTCAGAGAGAATAGTGCTCTAGTAAACAAAGCGCAAGATGAGCTCAAAGTGCTCGAAGAGAAATAGTATGAAGATCCATTTTATCGGTATCGGAGGGATCGGACTCTCTGCTTTGGCAAAGTTTTTGGCAAATGATGGTCACACGATCAGCGGATCAGATATCAAGCAAAGTGAAATCACCAACGATCTAGCGACCAATTTCAGTGCCAAGATCACCATCCCACACCATCAAGATGCTGTCGAGGGTGTAGATCAGGTTATCTATTCTGCTGCTGTGCGCAAAAATAACCCCGAATACCAAAGAGCAAAAGAGCTAGGTATCGAACTGCTTTCTCGTAAAGATTCACTCGTCTCTATCTTAGGAGACAAAAAGGTCTATGCTGTAGGAGGTGCTCACGGCAAGAGTACGACATCTGCTATCCTCGCTTCTATCCTGCCACAGACCAATGCACTCATCGGCGCTATCTCCAAAGAGTTCGGCTCCAATGTACGCAATTATCCCAACGATACAGTGATATTTGAAGCAGATGAAAGTGACGAAAGCTTCCTCAACTCCAATCCCTATCTGGCGATCGTAACCAATGTAGAGCCAGAACATATGGAATATTATGAGTATGATGAGGTACGGTTCTATAATGCCTACCGTAACTTTCTCTCATTGGCAAAGATTCGTGTTATCAATGCTGAAGATGAATTTCTCTCCTCTTTGGATCAAGAGAGTATCAAACTCTACCCTAGTCGTGATATCCAAAATATCCGTTATATCCTTGTCGATGGAGAGCCATATACTCGTTTTGCCTTTATGGATTATGGTGATTTCGATCTATTTGGACTCGGGGAACATATTGCTCTGGATGCGGCGCTAGCGATCATCTCGGCACTGAAACTAGGTGAAGATATCGAAGCGATACGAAATAATCTTCTGCATTACAAGGGAATCAAAAAGCGTTTTGATATCGTAGAAAACCGAGAAAAGATTGTTGTGATCGATGATTATGGACATCATCCTACTGAGATCAGGGCGACGATGCAGTCACTGCATGAGTATGCCATACTGCGTGATTTCAAAAGATTGAAGGTTATTTGGCAACCACATAAGTACAGCCGAACGATGGATAACCTCCAAGGGTTTATTAACTGTTTTGAGGGAGCCGATGAATTAGTGATTCTCCCGATCTGGTCAGCCGGAGAGCTCGAAGTGGATATCGACCTCAAAGGGGCTTTTAGTAAATATAATCTGACAATGGCAGACAGCGTAACCAAAGAGGACGGCATCGTAAAGGTCTTAAAAGACGGGCATGTGATTCAAGAGTTTTCAGAAGGATTGGTGACGGCATTTGGAGCAGGGGACATCACTTATCAGATCAGGGGAGAGGTGTAGGCTGCTTTTGATTGGTTATTACAATCCTATCAAAAATGATAAGATTAACTTGATTAATCGTATCATTTTGGATAGAATAGGTTTGGTGTAGATGGGCTGTAGAGAGTATTTCAATTTTGCAAGGTTAAAACCTCACGCCCCAAAAACACATCACAAACACCATTTATAAAACGGTATCAACTTTATGCAGATGCCATCCTCTATCCACTCATCCTCATCATCATAGGTCACTATAGCACCCACGGTTAGGTTTAAAGTGCTTACAGGCTTGGAGTAGCCCTTTGACCTCTCTATCTCTCGTATGCTCATCACTCAGATCAAGTCGCTCATCTTCAAAATTGAGAAATAGTATCTTGGTTTTGTCTATAGTATGTGATAGCTTATTTATCATATTGTACAGGATAGATGTCTTACCGCATCGCCTCACTGCTATAAGTGCGATAATCTTCTGTGTGTCTAATGGTAGTTGCAAATCACGAGCTTTCACATCAAAATCTTCTCTCAGGTAAAAATCTCGTATTATCTATTTTATAGTATCTTTCTTTCTCGTAAGGAAGATTATAGTCTGTTTCTTCTTTGTCAAAGATAAGCACTGAAAATTTAAGCACTTAAAGAGGAACTGCTTTTAATCTAATGCTAGCTATATTTTTCATATAATGGGTCACAATAAATAATTTAGATCAAATATTAACCTAAAACAAAGAGCATTAGGATGAAAATACTAGAAGATTTTGGTATCAAAAAGATCAGGCAGTTCTACAGTAGGATGGATACAAGTGAGCCCCAAAAATACTCATCAGTGCTTGAGCTGTTTGCTTCAAATTATATATATAGATTGAGTTTTTTAGCTTTCTTGATAGGTTTTGTGTGTACTTTGCCTGTGATATGGTTGGAGTTGGAGCTAAATATATTTGATATGGACAGTATTGAATATTTAAATATCGCTATATACTCTATATCCTTGATCGTTCTTGTGGCTATAGAGTTCTATATGTTATTTGTTTTAGGATTTTATGCCATATCATATTATATTTTTCATCTAAATTATCTCGAAGAGATAGAGACTATACATCTAAAAGAGGATGAGTTCTTGGCTATTTTTTCTAGAGTGATAATGGAACTGCCACAGCCAACAAAAACAAAACACAATATCAGACATGATGCAATAGACAACATTGATATTATGTTTCTCTCTCTACTCTATAAGCTCAAAGTAGTAGTTAGTAACTTTTTCTTAAAATTTATACTAAAACGGGTATTGACTAGGAGTTCTTTTCGTGGGTATGCTCCATATATTGCGACCATAGGTACTGGGTTGTGGGATGGAGTTGTCTTCTTTAAGACAGTGAGAGAGGCACAATATAAAATCATGATCAGATACACTATAGACTATCTACTCAGAGAGAGGGCAGATCTATTTTTGGATGAGTACAATGTAAAAGCTGTTTTATCAAGATACTACTACTATGGTGAATATAGCAATAACTTCGAGTACCTATTGGATCAAATCTCTAGCTATGCAAAGATGAACTATCCTATAGATGACTATTTGGATGAAAGAGTCATACGAGAGTCCAATCAAAAGTTATTACTTTTACTATTTTGTTTTAAAGAGAAATTTTACAATTCAAAGGAGAGAAAAATAATAGGTACGATAAAAAATAGAGAGATCATAATGAAACTAAAAAAAGCATTGAAGAGTGGTAAAACAGAAGAGATACAGGTTTATATAGATGGGATATAATACTATTTTCTTCTTTTGTTTTAATTTAATCTTTTTGTTGTACAATTATGGAAAGGGTACATCGATACCTGAAGAAAATGCGATTACTTATCGTTATCGGTGTTCTTGTGTTTCTTACACTCTTTATAATCAAGCCACATTATCGTAACTCTAACTACTCCAAGCATTAAAAACAGTACTGAAAAATAAATCTCCATATCGTACCCTTCCAACTGAGATAACCCTGCCTATGCCAAAAAGCATCATAGCTTCAAGCCCACCCACTCAAAAGAAAAGAAGAACACTACCCCATTACCTAAAAAGGGTATGAGAGGGATTATAGTTTGTTTTTACTTGAATAGGTTATGTATTTAGGTGTTTGTATTGTGAACAGATTTTTGTTTAGATGTGATTATTATACTAAAAGTTTGGTTTCGTCACCTATCCCTAAAATTTGTCCCTAAATTTCTAGATGATGGATACAGACAAGTAGAGGTAGGAAGACACCTAGGTATCACCGCTTCTGCTATAGCAAAAGTGAGGGATAAATATATGTGAAGGTTTGGTTTCTTCACCTCCTAAAGGTTAGAACCCAATAGACACGATACTTCTCTCGTTCCCACCATCTTGGCAATGCCAATGAAATAAGGAATATATAATTAGAATTATCAACCGTAGGGTCGATTTATCGACCACCAATTACAATAGATGGTCGGTAAACCGACCCTACGCATTCTTATTTCATTGGCATTGCCATCTTGGTGGGAATGCATAACAGATGGTGCATTAGCAAGCACCCCCCCTACAGAACCTCTCATAAATAAAAATTATCAACGCCCTGTAGGGTGGGTTTGCCAACCCACCAAATGAGTTAAGTATGCGTTATATAAGTATGAATTCCCACGCAGGAGCGATGGGAACTAGAAAAATCCCCTTTATTTGGGGATTAACTCTTCAAATTAATTTTCTTATTTTTTTAGCCTGACGCGTATGGAGGACAGGCTACTTTTACATATCTTTTCTAGGTCGTCCGCTCTCATTTAGTGTAGATAGCATACCATATTTGGTAGCAGTTTCTACTTGCCATTTTTCATCTCCTAGTGGGGCTTGTCTGTTTACTGAGTTTCGTATGGTGTATAGTTCTCCTTTTCTCATATCTCTACATTTTCTCTTTTTGATGCTTTTTCCAGTAGTTCCAAAAAGTATTCATAGTCTTCCATATCGTCAAAGACTTGCATTTTCATATTGCCTCTATTGATAATATGATAGATTCCTCCTGCTCTCTCTCCTCTTGGGATGCGTGCATTATATTCCCTTTACTGTGAGATTCTTTTAGCATAATATCTGTTACTTTTTTATTTATTTATGAAAAGTGCATATTCAACGCCTGACCCGAAGAGTACAAGAGAGCTATATCCCAAATTTATAAACTAATTGGATAAAATAACCAAAACCAAAATTAGGAATCACTATGGACAAGCTATTTTTCTCCTACGGACACGATGATTATGCCAAATTTGTTATCAAGATCAAGGAGTATCTGGAGGGTGAGGGGTATGAGGTGTTTTTCGATAGTGATAAGCTCCATACTGGTATAGTGTGGGATCATAGGCTAGAGGTGGCTATAGGGGAGAGTCGTTGGGTTCTCTTCTTTGTGACTCCTCACTCTGCTAGGCGACCAGATGGCTACTGTCTCAACGAAATCTCTATGGCACTAGAGAAGAAAAAAACCATCCTGCCTATTATGATCAAACACAACTCTCTACCACTCTCTATCCATAGACAACAATCTATGAGGATGGAGTTTCTACACCAAAAAGAGGGAGATGCTGTAGAGCGACTCTTTGATGAAAAGATGCAAGAGCTACTCTCTATCCTCACAGGTGAAAAATCTCTCAGTTTTGATGGGATACAGAGCAATATCCTACAAGAGCTAGATCCTCTTAGTTTCGATATAGACTTCTCTGTGCATAAGAGGTTAGTCGGTAGAGAGTGGATAGATAAGCGCATCACAGAGTGGATAGAGCATCATAAAGACTCTAGGCTACTATGGATCACCGCAGAAGCTGGATATGGCAAGAGTGCATTGAGTGTGCATTTAGCATCCAAGCATCCCGATGTGATAGGTGTGCATTTTTGTCGCTACAACCAACCTAGCCGAAACGACCCACAGAGGTTCATCAAGACCCTAGCCTATAGTTTCCAGTCGCAGATAGATGGATACCTAGAGGAGATAAGCGGTATCAGCACCGAGGGGAGAGATGATATGGAGCTTTTTGGGCTACTCATAACCACCCCACTCAAAAATCTAGGAGCTAGAGATAGGGAGTATCTATTCATCATAGATGCACTTGATGAGACACTAGAGGATGGTGAGGTAGGGGACAAGAGTATGATTACTATGTTGAGTGATGATGGGTTTAAGTCAAGTTTAGAAGAGATAAAGTTTGTCAAGATCATCATCATGAGCCGTCCAGATGAGAGACTCAAGCAGTTCCTCTCTAAACTCGATCCCA
>QMKU01000090.1 GCA_003646525.1 Campylobacterota bacterium | reverse complement strand
TAAGAATTTCAATCTAAAGTGATTTATTGATTTATATCAATCTCTTTTAAGTAAAAGCGGACTACAATGACAATTACTTAATTATAGGAGATGATAATGAATATTATTACAAAACCAGATACCGCTGAAGAGTTCGCACCAGAAGGCGCAACCGTTCCATTTTTTAAATATACGCTAGATGAGGGTCAGATCATTGAGTTTGATACATCAAAATGTGGACCACCAGAGCCGATGGTCAATGCTATGATCGGTTTGAAAATGGTAGACGAAAGTACCAAGCTTCTAATGATAAATCACAAAAGCCCTGGGGGATTGATCAATAAGATTAGTGACAACTACGATATCGAAAGTATTGATATGGCAGATGGTGGCGTACAGTTACTTTTTTCACACAAAACAGGCGAAAGTGAAAAAGCAAATCTATCCGATAATAAATGTGATGGCTAATTCGATCTATGTTTAGTGTTTCTAAGGATTACGCACCCCCGTTTGCCATGGTATCACCTTTCTTTTGGATCGGTTCACTCTTTTATCTGCTAGGCACAGTTTTTTTACTCTTTCTCAACCCTGACGCAGGTCATTTTGATATGGCAATTGTTGGCTGGGCACACTGGTTTTTACTGGGCTTTATGATGATGATCATCTTTGGAGCGATGGCACAGCTAGTACCTGTTGTGGTTGAGGTGGGACATTTCTCAGTTGATCTTTATTATGTTATTTGGCCTCTGTTGCTGAGTGGTACTATTGTTATGAGTATGGGATTTTGGTTTATGCCATTGATCCTCCCCTATGGTGGATTGATAGTATTGATTGCGATGATTATATTTCTATTTGACACTCTTATGACCCTAAGAAAAGTAACCAATATAACCTTGACAGTCAAAACAGTTGTTGCATCCAATCTATTTCTCCTCACGGGCATTGTCATAGGGTTTGTCATGTCTCTAGCCGTAGGAAGCGGACTAGAAGTAGATATCGGTCGGTGGCTTGGACTACATGCTGTTATGGTGCTTGGTGGATATGTGACATTGACGATTATGGGACTTTCTCTTATACTGCTGCCTATGTTTGGGCTTTCGCATGGTTTTGATGAAACACCAATCAATCGAGCATTCAAATTTATGGTAACTGCTGTGATTCTTCACTTTGTTAGCACAATTATCGCTTGGGATTTTGGACAGTTTGCAGCAATATTTATGATGTTTATTTCGGTTAGTTTATATCTCTATCAAGTATTTATCATTTATAAAACACGAGCAAGAAAAGAGAATGATGTCTGGGCCAAATCAATGTTTTTTGGTTATGGCTCACTGTTGGTTGCATTGATCCTAGGAGTGGTTTATACACTTTTTGGAGGAGAAAATATATTGATGTCGGCTTCTTGGTTTTTAATTATGGGTTTTTTCTCATTTTTGATCAATGGTCATCTCTATAAGATTATCCCTTTTCTAGTTTGGTTTGAACGCTATAGCCCACTAGTAGGGAAAGAAAAAGTGCCCATGCTCAATGAAATGCTACCTCATCGTATGGCACATTATGAATTTATATTTTCTGCTACGGGTGTTGCTGTTGCTGGTATCGGTATTTTGATTGGGAGTGGGGATCTTTTTAAAGGGGGCACAATTTTTGTGATCACTGGAGCTGGTTTCATGTTGGGAAGCGTGAAATGGATGTTGAGATATGGGAAATAATTTGGAGGAAAAAAATAGATGTGTACAATAACAAAAGAAGATGTATTTGCTGCAGTTAGTACAGTAATTGATCCAGAGGTGGGGTTTAACCTAGTCGAGATGGGATTGATATATGATGCAATTATTGAAGAGTCTTGTAATATAAAGGTGATAATGACACTCTCTACACGGGGTTGCCCTCTACATCAGATGATTACTCAATGGGTGAGAGAAGCTGTTGAGAAATTAGAAGGTGTAGATGTTGTAGAGGTGGAAGTAGTCTGGGAGCCAGCATGGAATATATCTATGGCTGATGACAATGTAAAAGATGCACTTAACGGATGATCATCAATAATATTGAACAAAAATATCTAAATCTATTAAGAAATGAAATAAGACAATTTTACTCTTAATTTCTTTTTAAGAAATAATTTACACATATTTCTTATAATTGATATAAATCAACTATAAATTTATGTGTAAAATGTTATGATAATCGAGTATATTTATAAGATTTATAAATTGAAACTAATTTATATATGATTGTAAATTCCAAAATCAAAAGGAGGCTATATGTCAGTAAGTAGACGTGACTTTTTAAAAAGTTCAGCAGCGGTAGCAGCAGCGGGAGCTGTAGGGATCTCTGTCCCTCAGGAAGCGCAAGCAGCAGCAGCCAAGGCGGAATCAAACTGGAGATGGGACAAGGCAGCTTGTCGTTTCTGTGGTACAGGTTGTGGAATTATGCTCGCAACCAAAGGCGGAAAGATCGTAGCGGTCAAGGGAGACCCTGCAGCACCGGTAAATAGAGGTCTTAACTGTATTAAGGGTTACTTTAATGCGAAGATCATGTATGGTGCGGATAGACTCAAAACACCACTTTTGAGGATGAATGACAAGGGTGAGTTTGATAAAAAAGGTAAATTCAAGCCTGTTAGTTGGGAGAGAGCATTTGATGAGATGGAAGTCCATATCAAAAAAGCACTCAAAGCTAGCGGTCCTGAGGGTGTAGGAGTATTTGCTTCTGGACAATATACTGTTATGGAAGGGTATGCAGCTCAAAAGATGATGAAGGGCGGATTCCGTTCAAATGCTATCGACCCTAATGCTCGTCACTGTATGGCATCAGCGGTTGTTGGTTTCTATCAGACATTTGGTATTGATGAGCCGTCAGGATGTTATGATGATATCGAGCTTACAGATACTGTAATCTCTTGGGGATCCAACATGGCCGAGATGCATCCTATTCTCTGGTCTCGTGTTACAGATAGAAAACTATCTAACCCAGACAAAGTAAAAGTAGTCAATATCTCTACTTATACACATAGAACTTCTGACCTCGCTGATATCGAGATCATCTTCTCTCCAAGTACTGATTTGGCACTCTGGAACTATGTCGCACGCGAAATAGTTATGAGAGATGATGCTGAGAAGATTATCGATTGGGATTTTGTCAAAAAACATATGGTATTTGCTGTTGGTCCTACCAATATCGGATATGGTATGAGAAGAGCAGGTGAGAAATCAATAACACCTGTCAGACCTGATGGATCAGCAGGTAAATACTCTGCACTTGAGATGGAAACTATCAACAAAGAGATGAAGAAAAAAGTCTCTGCCAAAGAAGCACCAGCACTTGAACCTTATGGTCTCAAAGAGGGTGATGAGATGAAGCATACTCCTGGTACACTTAAGCACTGGGAAATCTCATTTGAAGAGTATAAAAAATCACTTGAGCCATATACGCTTGACTATGTAGCTAAGATAGCCAAAGGTGATCCAAATGAAGATATCGAAGAGTTCAAGAAAAAGCTTCAAGCACTTGCTGATCTCTACATTGAAAAAGGAAGAAAAGTAGTCTCTTTCTGGACAATGGGTATGAATCAACATACTAGAGGTACTTGGGTCAATACACTCTCTTACAATGTTCACTTCATGCTCAACAAGCAAGCCAAACCAGGTAGTGGTGCATTCTCATTGACTGGTCAGCCTTCTGCTTGTGGTACAGCTAGAGAAGTAGGTACATTCTGTCACAGATTGCCAGCCGATATGATGGTCAAAAATCCTAAGCACAGAACTATCGTTGAAAATAGTTGGAAAGTTCCAGCAGGAACGCTTAATCCAGTAGGCAATCAGCACATTATGAAGATCCATAGAGATATTGAAGATGGTGTTGTTAAATTTGCTTGGGTTAATGTTTGTAATGCTTATCAGGATTCTGCATCTGCTTCTCACTGGATCAAAGCAGCAAGAGAGATGGATAACTTCATCGTTACTTCTGACGGATACCCTGGTATTTCAGCAAAAGTTTCTGACCTTGTACTTCCATCAGCTATGATCTATGAGAAGTGGGGCGGTTATGGTAATGCAGAACGAAGAACACAGCTCTGGAGACAGCAAGTCCTTCCTGTAGGTGACGCGATGTCAGATACATGGCAGTGGGTAGAACTCTCTAAGAGATTTACAGTCAAAGATGTTTGGGGTGAGTATACACTCAGAAACAAGAAAATCCTTCCAGATGTAATCGCAGATGCCAAAAAATTGGGCTATACTGATGATACAACAATGTATGAAATTCTTTTTGCTAATGATAGAGCAAAAGCATATAAATCAGATACTACAAAGTTCCCAGAACAAGGCTATGATGATACTGAAGTCCTTGGTGACAGCAGAAATGTCAACGGCAGTGATGGTAAACCTTGGAAGGGTTATGGATTTATGATCCATGAGTATCTCTTCGAAGAGTATGCAAACTTTGGTAGAGGTCATGGACATGACTTGGCACCATTTAATGTTTATCATAAAGTTAGAGGACTTAAGTGGCCTGTTGTTGATGGTAAAGAGACACAGTGGAGATTTAATGTCAAATATGACCCATATGCAGCCAAAGCTAACCCAGGTGGTGACTTTGCATTCTATGGTACGCTAGCAAAAGCCTTGTCTCAAGGTGATTTGACAGGTATCAAAGATAAAAAGAAAAAATCTCTCAAAAATAAAGCGAAGATCTATGCTAGACCGTATATGGATCCTCCTGAAATGCCAGATGAAAACTACGACATGTGGTTATGTACAGGTCGTGTACTAGAGCATTGGCACTCAGGTACGATGACGATGAGAGTTCCTGAGCTCTATCGTGCAGTTCCTGAAGCACTCTGTTATATGAATGCTAAAGATGCGAAAGAGAAAGGCTTCAAAAATGGTCAACTTATCTGGGTTGATTCAAGAAGAGGCAAAGTCAAAGCAAGAGTTGAGACTAGAGGTCGTAACAGACCATCACAGGGATTGGTATTTGTACCTTGGTTCGATGAAAAAGTCTTTATCAACAAAGTATGTCTTGATGCAACATGTCCAATGTCAAAGCAGACAGATTATAAAAAATGTGCAGTAAAACTGTATAAAGTTTAGATAAGATAAAAGGAGTTGAGAGTGGAAAAAGAGGTCAAAAAAGTTCAAATCACTGCGCGGCGGAGGTTTTTTACCAGTGTCGCACAGGGTACTGGATTGGGAATTATGGGAGGATTACTCTGGGCAGGTTATGCTGAGAAAGCCAAGGGGTCACCCCTCACCCTGAGACCTCCTGCTGCACTCTCGGAGAATAATTTTTTAAGAACATGTATCAAGTGCGGTCTCTGTGCCGAAGCTTGTCTCAACAGAGATAGTAATATAGACAGAGAGAGTGGCAAACCAAGACCAGGTACTCTCAAGATGGCAAAAGCTCAAGATGATGCAACTATCGGAACACCATTTTTTGTACCTACGGATGTACCATGTTACATGTGTGAAGATATCCCATGTGTGCCGGTATGTCCGACAGGAGCACTAGATGTTTCTCTAGTTACTGACAAAAATGGAGAGCTTGATTTTACCATGATGGATATGGGAATTGCTGTTGTTGATCCTAACTCTTGTATCGCCTTTTGGGGTATACAGTGTGATGCTTGTTATCGTGCTTGTCCACTTTTGGATGAGGCGATCAAGCTTGAGTATGGTAGAAATGAAAGAACTGGTAAACATGCTTTCTTGATGCCTGTTATAGAGATGGATATCTGTACAGGATGCGGTTTATGTGAAAAAGCCTGCGTTACAGAGAAACCAGCTATATTTATGCAGCCTAGAGAGTTGGCACTTGGAAAACCAGGTGATCACTATGTCAAAGGATGGGACGAGAAGGATCAAGAGAGAGTAGCAAATCAGAGCGAGAAAGACATGACTACCCATGGAAAACGAAGTCAAGAAGATCCAACAGACTATTTAAACGAAGGAGTGAGTTTTGAGTAACTATAAATATCTCATCCTGAGAAGAATCAGTCAAGTTACACTTCTAGTACTCTATTTTGGTGCCAATGCCTTTGGATGGAAGATGCTTTCAGGCACACTCTCAAGCTCTTCAGTC
>QMKU01000089.1 GCA_003646525.1 Campylobacterota bacterium | reverse complement strand
GAGCATAGAAGAGACAGAAAAAATTCTTTTGCAAATAGACTTGGACAGGTATGTATCGGAACGAGAGATATTTGAGGCAAAAAATCTGGCTCGTGTGACGGAATATATAGATAACAATGCCAAAGACAAAGAGCTAAATTCGGAAATGATACTTTTTTTGCATAAAATTCTCATATCCAATATCAACAATGATATTGCTGGCAGGTTTAGAATGGGTGATGAATATGTCAGGGTAGGCAATCACATCGCTCCTGCTCCTTCTCAGATAGAAGAAGGCTTAGAACAAGCCTTTATAGCCTACAGGGGAGAGGTTTCTCAAAACATTGTCGAAAGAATAGCACGATTTCACCTAGACTTTGAGACGCTTCATCCTTTTATAGATGGGAATGGACGCATAGGGAGAAGCCTCAATAATTATCTACTGATACGAGAAGAGTATGTACCTATCAATATAAGATTTTTGGACAGGCAGGAGTACTATAGAGCGTTTCAAGAGTTTAATATATTGGGAAAAACAGAGATAATGGAGCAGATCATTTATGGAGCTTTGGTGAATAGTTATTATAAGAGGTTGGCATATCTCAAAGGCTTAAAGATAGTGACTCTCAATACTTACGCAAAAACCCACAAACTCTCACACCCCAACCTCATAAACAAAGCAAAAAGATATACAATACCTGCCTTTATGGAAAAAGGGATTTGGATGATTGGGGATGAGCTTGGCTAGTTCCTACCGATCCTGCGCAATGCCAATGAAATAAGCACGCTAGGGGTCATGTGTTGTAAAATCAACTCATGAAGTGGGTGGATTTTCGACACTTTACCTCGGTTGAATCGTTACCTTGCTTAGCCGAGGTCAGGTGATTCATGATGCATTCGCTACGCTTCACGCATCACAAATCACCAGACCCCTAATAATCGCCTAAATTCCTTATTTTATTGGCATTTCGCTCCTGCGTGGGAATTCATACTCACACTTTATATACTTGTAGTGTCTGTTTTGTAAATGTTATTCTAGTATGTATAAGGCTACCACGGAGAGAGATTGTGGAAGAACCTCATTTTTCTAGGAGTAGGAACTTCAGTCCCGTAAAAAATGTCCCATTTCATGGGACTCTTGGACTAAAGTCCAAGCTCCAAAATCAAGAAATCTCCAGTTCTTTCACAGTCTCAGACCGTGGGAGCCAGCAAAAAGGTATGAATGCAAAGAGACAGCAGTAGATGTCAAATTTCATCAATCTTTAAACTATCAACATAAGAGTGGCTTTTATTGTTGTTCAATGTGATATTTATCGTAGCTGACCAGCTACTTGCCATTAAACATACCTACTCTTCCTGAAAAATTTTCCCTTTAATCATATCACCACCAACCTCTTCTATAACTTTCCCCTTGGGATAAATATTGCTTTTATTACTATACAAATCAAGTAATTCTTTAAGTCTACTATTGGTATATTTTGTATTTTTGGGAAGTAACTTAAGTTGTGTTGAACCGATAGCCCAAAGATTATCATATAAGCTTTTAGATTTTTCATTATAAATAGTAGAAATCATCATAGGGTAACCATACTCTTTATTGTAAATAATTTCTATACGATAATCATTACTTTTTGATCTAGAACGAAAAGGTATTGTATCCCATAGTTTTTGTAAAATGAGGTGATTTATTTCAATGAATAAATTATCTATATTTATTGAAGTTTGTGTTCTTTCAAGATATTTATCTGTTTGATGTTCACTTGCAATACTAGACAATTTAAAATCTGTTTCATATATTTTATATCTTGTGATATTTCCTTGTGAAACAAATAATAAAACAGCAGGAGGGTAAAGAGTTCGATAAGAAATATAAACATACATTTTCGTATTTACCTCTTGCCATTTCTGTTTCTGTTCTAAATATTGTAGATAAATTGGTATTGCCTGAGTAAGATATTCTTTACTATAAATCCCAAATAACATAACACTAATAATGATACTCACAATAACTATTTTAAGAAGTTTTATTAATTTATCTAGCAATGACTAACCCTTGTCCTCACAACACTGACCAATCACACATAAAAGAAAAACTACAGCTCCTCTATCTCCTCTTTGGGGATAGCAATGACGCGTCTCTCAAGACGATTTATTTCGACTATAAGCTTTTTAGATATCGCTTCCATTTCCGTATAATACTCTCCTGCCTGCTCTTTTGTCTCTTCTGTGGTTATTTGCTTTTTACCAAAGAGTTTTGCAAGAAAACCTTGTTTTTCTACTGAGTAGTACAACTTAAAAATCTTCAGATATACATCATGTAATTTAAAATGCAACTCTTCTATTGTTGCCATACATTCGAAATTATTGTTTCTCAGAGCATTAAGCTTCTGGGCATCACTGTAAAACCATTGACCAAATTTACACTCTGTCGAATTAACAGGAATAGAATTCTTATCTATCTCAAGTCCAGCTATGAGAAGTTTAGCTTTTTGAACCCAACTGATATGTGCAGCCTTAGCAGTACGCAGTTGTTCTAATGCAATATTTTTATCCATTTAAATTCCTTTGTATATTTCAGAGTATAATCATAACTAAAATTTAATTAAGTTATATTTAAAAATAAATTTTGTATATTTGAGGAGGAGGTGTCTTGATTGAAAGATATTTTTTAAAAATAGTATATAAAACCAAGCGAAGGAGATAATGCTACCCCCTTCGAGAGTTTTAGTGTGAATTTGCTTCAGCTTCTATCGTATTGACTTGTTCGGCTGTTGCTTCTTTTGCTTCATCAGCTACATCTTCCGCTTTGAAACTCTTAGCGGCTTCTTTTGCTTCAGATGCATCGCTAGATACTCTCTCTTCTACCTGAGCTTTTGCTGCAGGCTCACCAGTGGTCGCTTCGGGATCTGCTATTGCGGTAGCCTCTTCTTTGGCGACGCTATCTTCCATAGCAGGAGCAGCAGGTGCTTCAGGTGCTTTGGCTTCAGTTTCTATCGTCTTGACTTGCTCGACCGTTGCTTCTTTTGCCTCGTCAGCTACATCTTCTGTTTTGAAACTCTTAGCGGCTTCTTTTGCTTCAAATGCATCCTTGGATACTCTCTCTTCTACCTGAGCTTTTGCTGCAGGCTCACCGGTGGTCGCTTCGGGATCTGCTAGTGTGGTAGCCTCTTCTTTGGCGACGCTATCTTCTATAGCAGGAGCAGCAGGTGTTTTGGCTTCTGCATCACTCTTGCAGCTATCCAACTCATCCTCAAGATCAGAAACTTTGCCATCAAGTACTTCAACTTTGGCAATATTGGCACCATATACATAAACCAATTCACCGCCATCTTTGCCTTGCTTGAGCGTTCCAGCTGTAAAAGCTATTGCCAAAAGCAAGAATAGGACTCTCGACTTTGCTCCTGCAAATGATATCAATTTAAAGACAAACAGTACCAGAGAACCATAAACTAGATAGGTTCCTATCAGTTTGTGCTCTTTGAGTTCAGCTTGACCCTCAGCGCCAAGTCCATCCCAAGCTGCTTTTCCATCTACTGAACCAGAGACAAAGGCTGCAGCAAAGATCACAACCATAGCCAAAATCAAAAGAAATGAAAGTGTGCTTACGCCTCCTCCTTTGGGCTTTTCAGGAGTTTCTCCTGATTTGACGATGATATTCACTAGTTCGAGAAGAACGATCATGATAGGTAGAACGATAGCGAAATGCACCAGTGGTGGGTGCACAATAGCCGGTACCTGATCCATCGGTATCATATCAATGACAACCTGTGGTATTGTAATTTGTGGTAATTCCATTTTCACTCCTAAATTTTTAAGTGTAGTACTTAGGCTACCCTTAATTGTGTATACCTGATTATAACACAATACAATGCTTTCTAAAGCTTAAATATCTCTACAATAGTATATTAAAACGGTTTAATCACAACCATAATTACAATAACTATCATTAAAAGCGTAGGGACTTCATTGTAAAATCTGAAAAACTTTCCACTTTTATAATGAGGATCATCTGCTAGCTTGAGCCGAAACCACTCAAGCGAAAAACTATAGACGATCATCAGAGCAGCAAAAATAAGCTTGATACTAAGCCACATACTGCCCTCAAGCAAACCTGGTATAAGAATAATCATCCAAATACCTGTGATGATCGTTGCCCACATCGCAGGCAAGCCGATATATTTATAGAGCTTATACTCTTGTATCTTCACTACCTCAACAAAATCCGCTTTATCTGCATGCTCTCGATGATAGACATAGAGCCTTGGTTGATAGAAGAGCATCGCCATCCAACTCATAAAACTCATCACATGAAAAGCCAAAATCCAATTATAGTATGCCATTATTTCTCCATTTCCTGAAAATCCTTCCGATCATAAACAATCAGTTGGGCTTTGCGATAATATCCCAGATGAGCATAAAATATCTTGAGTTTGCTTCCATTTGCCGGTCTATTTCGCTTTTTTTTGAAATAGATCGGTATTCGCTCATCACCTGTCTCAAAATAATTGTTATGATAAACTCCTATTAAATTGACAAAAACCTGATTTTGAAGCAGTGGATCTTGACTATCTAGCTCTTCGGGTTGCATATAGTACGGTTCTAGGGTACTACTCCCTAGCTTTTTGACCTGCTCAATACGCATGATCTCTTTGAGCCCATTATAAGTTGCGATTTCACTCACGGTCAAATCATATCTCTGCCCCTCCTCTAGCCCTGCTGCTGCCGCGTAGATATAGATCGCTTTCCCTTTAGGTGATTGCTTGATGATTGCATTGCTTCCACGCTTCATTATCACAATACAATTCTCCAATTTGACGGGATGACTCAATTGTTCGACTTGATAGAGATATTCGATCTTTTGCAACTGTGCTTTTTTGACCTTTTCTGCTAGGTAGGGTGCCGTGCTGAAACTTGCATAGATTGGCAAATGATCAGAGTAGCCCTTGCCTTTGTGTTTGCTTCCGCTATAGACCCAGCCGTTGATCCACCCCTCTCGTGTGAAAAGGTAAGGAGCACGAAAGACTCCAAATGAGTTGTTCACATAATCAATCCCTCTCCTGTCAACGAGAGTCTGTGGGATCAAAATATGATCGATCGACCCACGATGTCCATAGTATTTGTGACTCCAACGCTTGGCAGGTGCCAACTCTAGCCAGAGGTTAAAGTGTCGCCCCTCTCTATCTCTCTGGATAAGCTCTTCGGTGACGAGATCTTCTCCCTTGATCGTTTTGAGAATATGGTTAATCCCTGTTTTGCCCTTCGTATCGTTCAGCCGTTTGCTCAACACACGATATTCATCATAATGGGCATTGAGATCACCCACGATGAGATACTCTCTATTCTTGGGAAGCTTATCGATTCTCTTCATCAATGCTCGGGCATAGTTCACCCTGCGACTCTCATAACCTGATCGAGATTTAGCTTTCCAGTGATTTGCAAAGAGTGTCAGAGTTTGCCCATCTATCTCGACTGTTGTTTCCAAAATATTACGATCTCTCTTTGAGTAGTTCACCTGAATTTCTCTCTCGTCAACAATGGCAAATCGAGAAAGAATAGCTACACGGATCGTGGTCTTTTTCTTTCGAACAATACTACGATAAGGATAAGCGCACCCTACTCTCTTGAGGCGTTTTTGCAACTGTATCAATACGCCTTCATTTTCTATCTCCTGAAGTGCGACGATATCTGCATTCATATCACATAGAACTTCTGAGATATTCGTTAGCTTGATATCAACCATACGCTTCGACCAGTTATGTTTTCCAGGGATATAATCTTTATACTCTGTACCATTCTTCAAGGCATCGAAAAGATTTTCTACATTGTAACTAGCAACTTTAAACTCAATAGCCAAGAGAAAACAGGGAAAAAGAGAGCATAGAAGCAGCCGTATCATCTACACACTTTTCATTGACATACCATTTTCATTGAGATCAATGACCTTTTTTTCCTTTAGACTGTTTAGTGCTCGTTTAAAACTCTTCTTGCTCATAGCGAAAATCTTGACGATCTCATCTGCATCACTTTTACTTGTCATAGCGATGCTACCATTTCTCTCTTCTAATACGGTGAGGATTTTCTGTTCGAACTGATCTT
>QMKU01000088.1 GCA_003646525.1 Campylobacterota bacterium | reverse complement strand
GTCAGGTGATTCATGATGCATTCGCTACGCTTCACGCATCACAAATCACCAGACCCCTAATAATCGCCCAAATTCCTTATTTCATTGGCATTGACCCCCGACAGGGTAGGGAAGCAATCTCCCCTCCCTCCGAACCTTACTCGTTCGACAGCTCCAGCTGTCGAATGCATATTGGGGTGAATGTAGTTTATAGTGTCCTTAATGCCATAAGCTTTGTAGCATCCACTCCAATAGAGAGTTTACAGCTGGAGCTGTTGAACTAGCAAAATAAGTGGTTTGCACTTTAAACTTATTGGATTTCGTAGGTGTGACCATGTCACACGAGTAAAACTAGTTGGATCGTCTCACGAGGAGCATAGTGATTCTATGCAACATAAGATAGATAGATTTATTTTTGGGAGATTCCTTAGCCCTTGACGCGACTACCCCATTTGAAGCGTGATTTATAAAAAGGTTTTTCTAGACTAGTGATCACTACTCTCTTTTTCGCGCTTGATGCATGAATAAATTTGTTATTCCCTATGTAGATACCAACATGATTGATATATCCTCTGTGTCTCTTGGAGGTATCGAAAAATACCAAGTCTCCAGCCTTGAGACCTCTGCGATTTACACGCTTACCTACCCTAGACTGATTGATAGAGGTTCTAGGTATGTAGATACCATTCTTTTTGCAAACATAGCTTGTAAATCCTGAGCAGTCAAAGGTACGAGGACCTGTAGCTCCCCAAACATAACGCTTCCCTAGCTGTTTTTTTGCTGATCCAAGCTTCAACTTGGAGGTACCTCGACCTGCAAAGAGTGATCGGAATGTTGTTTTTCCAGTATTTGCATCTATGATCAACTTTTTATTAGAAGATTTTTTTCTTGATGCGATCCTTTTATTTCTCTTCTTTTTAGTCACTTTTGCTATTTTGGTTTTCTTTTTTACCTTAGTCTTTGCGATTTTAAGTTTTGGCTTAGCTTTTTTGGATGTCACAGGTATATCAAGAATCTGTCCATATTTAAGATATTTGTCTGACTTGATCTTATTAACCTTTTTGAGTTCATCGACTGTTATATGATGCTTTTTGGCAATAGTATAAAGCAAGTCCCCCCTTTTGACTTTATAGGGAATTATTTTTTCATTGCTCTTCTTTTTTGTTTTCTTTACCAAAGAAGATTTCTCTTTTTTTGAAACTTTTTCAGCCACTATAGGCTCTGGTGGCATCTCTTTTTTCTTATTCTCTTCTATTTCCCGAATAATAGATGCCAACTTAATCTCACTCTTTTTTGCATCAATTGAGTCGGTACATACAGGTATCATAAGCTCTAGACCTATTTTGAGTCTATCATCTTCACTCAAGTCATTAATCAAAGTAACTCTCGTGATAGTTGTCTTATATTTTCTTGCAATAGAGTAGAGCGTATCCCCACTGTTGACTTTATAATTAACAAGTTTGCTACTTTTTAGTTTGGCATCTTTATATTCAGCTGTATTGTTTTTGTTTGTTTGATATTTAGCATCAATTTTCCCTGTTTTTGCCACAACAGAAGATGAGAGTAGCGTAACACCAAATAATAATGTATAAAATCGTTTCATTTTTTCTCCACAAATATTTTTAAAATTTAATTTATAATACAAAGCTATACTTGATTGTATTTTTTACCAAGACAATAGTTTAACATACAGAGGTTAACAAAGTATAAATATAAACTTAGTATTTCCTGAGTAGAGAAATCATTCTTGGGCTATCCTTAGTCCAACCACCAAACTCTAAAGTTTCTCCCTTTAATTTTTCCTTTTTTGATCCCTTCGTATGCCTTTCGGATACTTTTTTTGTCGATCGCTACATAAGCTTGGAAATCAAAAATATCAATTTTTCCAATATGATCCCCAGAAATACCAATCTCTTTACTGAGTGCGCCCAAGATATCACCAGGTCGTAGTTTGTTCTTTTTGCCACCATCTATACAGAGTGTGGCATTTTTTGATTGGAGAACAAAATTTTTATCTATTCGGAGATGTTCTGTCGAGAGTAGATCTATGCTAGGAGCCATCTCCAATAGTTTCTCTTTCTGTCTAAATGAATAAAATGAGAGTGCTATTCCTTCTGCTCCTGCCCTAGCAGTTCGCCCTATTCTATGGATATAGATTTCTGGATCATGAGGCAGATCATAATTGATTACCATAGATACATCTTTGACATCCAGACCCCTTGATGCGACATCCGTAGCCACCATGATGCACACGGATCCATTGGCAAATTTCAATAGTGTTTCGTTGCGTTCTCTCTGATCTAGATCACCTTGTAAATCAAGTGCCGCAAAGTGTTTGTCTCGCAGAGAGTCAGTCAATGAGACAGTTTCAACCTTAGTATTGCAAAAGATGATGACGGTTTCTGGTTTGTATGACTTGAATATTTGCAAGATCATCTCTTCTCTCTTTTGCTCTTCGATCTCTATACCCACTTCATGGATGACCAGATCGTCATGCTCCGTATCGACTTTGATCATTTCTGGATTGTTAAGTATCTCTCTGGAGAGTTTTTGGATATTCTCTGGATATGTAGCAGAGAAAAGCATACCTTGTCGTTTTCTAGGGAGATTTGAAATGATTTTTTTGATCTCATCATAAAAGCCCATATCGAGCATCCTATCAGCCTCATCTAGCACTAGTGAGTGGATATCTTTGAGATAAATTGTCTCCCGAGAAAGATGATCCTGTATTCTGCCAGGCGTACCTATGAGGATATGTGCGCCTCGTTCCAATGAAGCAATTTGTGGGCGCATTGGAGTGCCACCACAGAGCGTGAGTATCTTGAGATTTTCTTTGTAGCGTGCTAGGCGGCGTAGCTCTTTGGCGACTTGGTCTGCTAACTCTCGGGTGGGACAGAGAATGAGTGCCTGAGGATTACGCTTTTTGGTATTGATCGCATGAATAAGAGGTATGCCAAATGCGGCCGTTTTCCCCGAGCCTGTCTTGGCTTGTGCGATGATATCTTTACCATCTAACAATATGGGGATACTAGACTCCTGTATGGGTGTCATAATCTCATATCGTAGTTGTTTTAATGTGTCGATAAGTGCTTGCGGAAGTTTCGGAATGCTGTCAAATGCTTGCATAAAAGGATACCTTGTTTTAGTATATGTTTAGCTATATGTTTAGTTATATTAGTGAGAAGAGGGAGGGAACAGAAAGGTGCGGGAGCTCCCGCAAAGATATGTTATGCTTGAGATTTTTTATACTCAAGGATCATGCCAAGTGCTTCATCTTTGAGCATCAACTTCTCTTTTTTGATAACTTCCAACTCTGAGTCTGACAAATGTAGTCTACCTTCATTGGCATCTTTTGCTTTCTGATCCAATTCATTGTGTTTTTCAAAGATTTTTGAAAAATGTGCAATTTCCTGCTTGAGTTGTGATATTTCTTCTCTATATTCTTGTAGCATTACCGCTCCTATGTGATATTTTACTGTATTTTATCTTTTTTGATATTAGAGTACTCTTTTTTGAGGAAGCTAGTACTACTCATACTAAGTACACTCAAGTTTACTTCACTCTCTAGGTAGCCTTAATAATAAACCGAAATAATTGTTATTGTGATATGATATGAAAAAAGGAGACAGCTATGCAATACCCAATCTTTCCCAAAGAGTGCAGTTCAATGCTTTGTAAATATTTAACACCTGAGGTATTTGATAGACTCAAAGATCTAAAGACGGCAAATGGCTTCACACTAGAGCAGGCTATCAATTCAGGTGTGCAAAATATCGATAGTGGCATCGGTGTCTATGCAGGTGATGAAGAGTCCTATGAGCTCTTCGCTCCACTCTTTGATACTATCATTGAAGCGTATCATGGTTTTGGAAAAGAGGACAAACACCAAAGTAATCTCAATCCAAATGATTTAAATGCACCCAATCCTGACCCAGAGGGGAACTATATCGTCTCTACGCGTATTCGTGTCGGGCGAAATGTGGACAATATGCCTTTGGGAACCGCAATCTCCAAGGAGCAGCGCGATCAGGTTGAGTCAAGTGTCGTAGAGGGACTCAGTAGACTCAAAGGCGAACTGTCAGGAAGGTATTATCCGCTTCTTGGAATGGACAAAGAGGCTCAGGATGCCCTGATCAAAGATCATTTTTTATTTAAAGAGGGTGACCGCTTTCTCGATACTGCAGGATTGAATCGAGATTGGCCAGCAGGACGAGGTATCTATCACAATAATGATAAGACATTCTTGGTATGGGTCAATGAAGAGGATCAGCTTCGTATTATCTCTATGCAAAAGGGCGGCGATATCAAGGAGGTTTTTACACGCTTGGTCAATGCAATCAAGCGCATTGAGACCAGAGTGCCATTTTCCTACAATGATCACTTGGGCTATATCACATCCTGTCCTACCAACTTAGGAACAGCGATGAGAGCAAGCGTACATATAGCCGTCCCAAAACTGGCAAAAGATATGGAATCTTTTAAAGCGATTACAGATAAATACCATCTTCAGATTCGTGGTATTCATGGTGAACATAGCGAGAGCGAAGGCGGTATCTACGATATCAGCAACCGCCGCCGCCTTGGCATAACAGAGGTAGAAGCTGTACAAGATATGGCTGATGGCGTAACTGCACTAATCGCCGCCGAAAAAGCACTTGTCTGATATCAAGGTGAGTACTTGCTATCTTGTTTCTGATTGAATTTTCTCAGTTGCGGTATGGCTTAGTCGCGCGTTGATTAAAATTATAATCGCACGAGTAGATCATCACTTATGCGATATGGTCGCACCTACGACATTACAAACTACCTTTTATTGGATATGAAGGATGCCCTTATCAAGTAAGCAAGAGTTAGACTAAAATAAAATTATATAGAGGACTTTCAATGTTAATAAAAAATCTAAAAGAAGATTTTGATCCTTCAGAATTAAATGATTCCGTTGCACTAAAAACTTATTGGGGTAGTACTGGAGCATCTACTAGCAGTTATCGAACGCATAAACTTGTTCAAATCAACTCCAACAGAATAGAATTTAAGGCATCTCTTCAAGAAAAGGCTGGTTCACTTTCATTTTTTATCATTGGGGCATTGGTTGTCTTTGCTCCTATTTATGGATTTATATTTCATATTTATGGACTCATTTCAAATACTTCTCAGGTTTTTTCTATGATGGGCTTGGGTCTTATTTTTATGTCTGTAGGTGCCTATCTATTTTATATAGCCATTAAACCTATAGTTTTTGATAAAAATGATGGATATTTTTGGAAAGGAAGAGTAGAGCCTAAAAATGTATTAATCAAAGATTCAATTGTAGATGATTGGATAGCGTTGGACAAAATACATGCTCTCCAACTTATCAATAGGTATGTCAGAGGTAGCACAGATGCAGATGGACACCGTTCTAGTTCATACTATGGTTATGAATTAAATCTTGTATTGGATGATGGAAAACGACTTAATGTTCTATCACATGGCAATAGATATTGCATAATAGAAGATACAAAAGTTTTATCTAAGTTTTTGCAAAAACCTATTTGGAATACTACCAATACGGTAATGGAATGGGACACAATATAAACAAGCATTATCAGGGTATAAGAGTATTTGATTGATATATGATTGTTGGAGGTTTGATTATTTTAAATCCTATCATAGCATTCATTAGAGCAAAGCCATCAAATTGATTAATTTCATCTATTGTGATGGATCTAGGGGTCAAGAAACCTTCATTGATTAATCTTTTTCGTGTAGTGCCTTCCAAAAGAGGATTGCTTGGAGTGATCCATCTCCCTTTTTCTAACAAAGCGATATTGGCGATGGTCGTATCTGTCAGATACCCATTCTGGCTGATCAATACATCATCAGCCTGTGGAGAAGTAGCCAAGAGTGCTTCCAATTGTTTGCGATCTGCATATTTATAAGGATAGCTGATTGAACTCTCGACGATAGCAATCGTTTGTATGATTTTTGGCTGATAGGAGAGATATTCTATTGTTCGTATGTTGTGATCGTAGAGTATTCTGCATCGATAAACTCCCTTGTCAGGTGGAGTGATGACTTTGCTGAGGTCTATGCTTCTGTCGATCGAAAAGAGTTCTTTTCTGCTACGATTAAAACGCTGATTATGATAGGAGATATTTAGAGCCTCTCCATTT
>QMKU01000087.1 GCA_003646525.1 Campylobacterota bacterium | reverse complement strand
ATCAAGATGCACTTGATGAACTTCTGAACTCTGTGGATTTGTCTACTTATGGGCTAGAGAGAGTCAAACTCAATGCCACTATAGGGCTAGATGATGATGAGACCACACTCGACCCACAAAACCCAAATCCTAGAGGCGTGCATGGTAGTGATGAAGAGATAGACCTCTTGGATGTGATAGTCAATAGCTTCAATGAAAGATGGTTTCAGGGATGGGATGCAACAGTAGAGGAGCAGAGAATACGATTTGTAAATATGGCTCAAAAGATGAGAGAACATCCAGATCTCCAAAGTAAAGTGATAGATAACCCTGATACGCACACAAGAGATTTGGCTTATGTGAAGATATTTGATGAGGTAATGAATCAGCAGAGACGAAGTGAACTAGACCTCTATAGAATGATATCCCAAGATGATGCTTTCAAGAGTGCCATGCAAGATACTGTGAAGAGGATTTTGAAAATTTAATGGGCTCTATTAATTTCATTTTAAATTGATATTGATAGGATTGTCTCCTGCATTGCTCAGGTAGATGCTCTCTGATGGGAATGCAAATTTGAGACTGTTTTTGTCTAGTATTGAGGATATTTGACAAGGTACATCCTCTTTTGTCTCTAGCCACTTAGTTTTGTTTTTGTGAGGTTCCTAAGGAAGCTCACAAGAACAATTCTACCCAAATAACGCAGGATTTTTGTTTCTAGTCACATTCTCTCAAGAGGAACATAGCTATTCTACGCGACGATTGAGAGAATGTGACTAGGAGCAAAGGGACAAGTTAGGTGGGTAGAATTGTTTTTGGGAGTTTCCTAATACCCTAACAAACAAGAAAAAGATTTTTTAGAATGGATTGTTTTTAAAATTCACCCTTGTCGTGAATGGTCGAGACCCTATAGATGATTGTCCAAATAATCAAAAAACTCTTCAGAATAAGCCCCATGCTTAGCTACTTTTTTTGCATCTAAATATGTCAAAATCTTAAAAGAGTGTCGCCCTTTTCCATATTCACCTTTAGTTGTTGTTTTTGTAGCTTGTTTTAGTCCACTATAAAGTACTTGTTTATCTATATCCTCAAGATTATCTCTTTGTGGCAATTTAGACAAATCAAAATCTTTTCCAAAAAACTCTTTAACTCCATCTTTATCTGACAAAAACCATGACTCCATACAGACAACCATAAAGAAGATATTTTCCTCATTAGCCTTTTCTGGTTTGTCCCACTTGTCTCTATTTTTGACAAAATCCCATTTGCTATTAGATTTTGTGATAATATCTTCACTATCCACTAAAAGTAATACTTGTTCACCCTCTTTTTTCTTTTTAAATGCTATAGTGAAATCTCTAAAAGTATCGTTTCTACTTCCACATGCAACAACCCTAGGAAGTCTATTTGTAAACCCTAAATTTTTAAAAAGTTCTTGAAACCCTCGTCTAAGTTCACTATGTAAACTTTTAGTATCCCCTCCACCCTCTATATAAATAGTAGTCTTCAAAATCTATTGCCCCCTATTTCGCCTTTACTCCATAATTCACCAAGAGTATAATTCTCTAACCACTCTTTTAAATCATCTTTTCGTAATCTTTGCATAGTTGTATATCCATTACTATTTTCACATACTATTACATCTTCAGGAGTAGAACTAAGCGCATCTATAATAATTTCAGAGTGTGTAGTTACAACTATTTGTGTTTCATTTGATACCTCTTTTAATATCTCAGCTATTGTTGGTAGAATATCTGGATGAAGTCCAAGTTCAGGCTCTTCAAAACATAAAAGAGATGGTTTATCTGGACTATATAATGCAACTAAAAAAGAGAGATACCTTAGTGTACCGTCAGATAGTCTAGTAGCAGGTATGCTATAGTTTTGTTCTGTAAAAAATATCTGTACCGTTCCACCCTCGATAATAACACCAAAATCATCAAATCGTGGGTAGAGTAGTTGTAATTTTTCTATTAGTTTTTTCTTTATGCTAGGATGAGTTGAAATTTTATTGAGTATAAGTCCTAAATTTTTATAATCTTCTTCTAAAAAATTATTTTTACCATCTGCTTTTTGAGGTTGTCTTGGCATTGAGTAGCGTCCAAATGTCCACTCTCTATATATTCTTATCTTTTCATAACCTTTTGAAATTTTTGTTATTTCAGGATATTGGTCTGGGTCTTTTCTTTGGGATAATATGGATTGTTCAGGGTCTATATCTATCCTTTTAATACTTCTAGTTCTGCCTTTAATATTAAGTACTGGATGATTATTTTGAAATTTATAGTAGAAATATGGTTCATGCCCACTCTTGTTTGATTTGCTATTTTCTATTCGTTCATCTTGAAGATCAAACTTATTTCCAACCTCACTAAACGAGATGAGATGTTTTAATGGAAGCTTTGATTTAGTTTCCATTAGGGTAGTTATAGCTTCTATGGTTGCAACAGGTTTTTCTGTCCCCTTATGTAGCCAAACTGATATACCTCCACTATCTTTAACTGGTAATGCTAAGTAATATGGTGCTGATTGAAGTAGGCTTATCGCTTCTAAAAAATTAGATTTACCAGAGCCATTTGCTCCGATGAGTACATTTAAATTTTTTAATTCCAGTTCTATGCCATCGTCATTAAATGATAGTAAATTTTTTATCTTTATACTCTTTATCACTTTTATGTCCTTTTTGGTGTTTTGCAAATCAAATTAAACTCTAGCATAAGATTACTTATAATAGTTAAAATCCATTATTTTGGCTAATAAATTGAACCCTCTGATTAAGGCTACCCCTACCGTACTTAGGAAGCTCCCAAAAACAATTCTACCCACCTAACTCGTCCTTTTGCTCCTAGTCGCATTCTCTCAATCGTCGCATAGAATAGCTATGCTCCTCTTGAGAGAATGCGACTAGAAATAAAAATCCTGCGTTATTTGGGTAGAATTGTTCTTGTGAGCTTCCTTAATTCATTGGCATTGTGCTAAGGTAAGAGATAAATATGAGTAAAAGTATGTTTTCTTCACCTGACCCTCAATGGCGTTCAGTTAAGAAATATTTACACTAGGAGCAGGGACTTTAGTCCCATAAGAACGGGACTGAAGTCCCTGCTCCTAAAGCTATTTATCCTTAACTTAACGCCATTGCACCTGACCCTAAAGGGCAGCCTAACCTCCAAGCTGCTCCTTGATAGCATCTGATATCTTTTCTGCTTTTGATCCGAGTACAACTTGGATAGAGTTTTTGTCAGGTCGAATGACACCTTTTGCGCCAAGATTTTCAAATACCTCATCCTGAAGGTGACTGCTCTCTCTGACTCTCATTCTGAGGCGAGTGATGCAGGCATCTGTATCGAGTATATTATCTTTGCCTCCAAGAGCACAGATAAAGAGCTGTGCCTCTTTTGCTTGTGCTGATAATGTATTGTTTTGCTCTTCTGCTTGCTTGGACTCATTCTCTTCGGTGCTTGACTCATCTGTCTCCATCTCTTTGAAGAGATTTATTTTGAAAAATTTGAGTAGGGTATAGCCGACGATGAAGTAGATGAAGCCGATGAAGAGTCCTAGTGGGAGAATCAGCAGAGGTTTGGTAGCGAGCTTATAATTGATGAGATAATCAATAAAGCCAGCAGAGAAGCCAAATCCATGGTGTATACCCATCATTTGTGCCAATGCCAATGAGAGTCCAGTGAGTAAGGCATGAGCAATAAAAAGTATCGGAGCTACAAAGAGGAAGAGAAATTCAAAAGGTTCTGTAATCCCTGTCAGAAAAGAGGTAAAGGCAACACCCGCGAGGATGGCACCGACTTCTTTGCGTTTGGATTTGGGTGTGTTGAGATACATTGCCAAGCCTAGTGCAGGTAGTCCAAACATCATCACTGGATAGAATCCTGCCATATAAATACCAGCACTCTTGTCACCAGCAAAAAAGCGGTGAAGATCCCCATGAGCGATCACTGTTTTTCCTGCTTGGATATATTCGAAATCTCCTAGCTGGAACCAGAAAACTGAGTTGAGGATATGGTGTAGACCTAAGGGGATCAAAAGTCGATTTAGTGTTCCATAGATAAAAGTACCGATCTCTCCTAGGCTGATGATGGCATTGGAGAAGAGGTCGATACCGTCTTGTGCATAATGCCAAAAATGCCCAGCGAGTACCCCAACAAGGATAGCCGTGATAGCGGTGATAATGGGGACAAATCGTTTGCCTCCAAAAAATCCAAGAAATTCGGGTAGTTTGATCGCATGAAAACGGTTATAGAGTATGCCTGCAAGCACACCCATAATAATACCGATAAAAACACCCATATTGACCGTATCGTCGATGGCATGATAGACATCTTTTGCTATGAGTACACCTATAGCGCCAGCAAGTGCTGCTGCTCCATCATTGTTTTTGGCAAGTCCATACGCAATACCGATACCAAAAAGTAGATCTAGATTTCCAAAGACAGCATCTCCTGCTGCTTTCATAACTTCTGCAGTCTGACCATCAAAGATATCACCAAAACCAAAACGAAGAAGGAGTGCTGCGATAGGCAACACGGCAATAGGTGTCATTAATGCCTTGCCGATTTTTTGTAAAAAATTAAGCATAGAGAATATCCCTTAAAATATTTGTAAACATTTTATCTAAAAATATTGAACTCAGCGATTATTTAGATAGTTTTTTATGCTATACTTTTCCTATTCAACTTAGGTTTGGAGGAAAAAATGAGTAGAAAAAGAAATATTATCGACAGTGATACGGAAGATCTTAAGGAAATCAAAGAGAATATTCATGGGGATCGAAGAGAAGAGACCCGTGAAGAGTTTCAAGAGATGGAGAATCGAAATGCTGGAAAGAAAAAGAAACGGGTAGCTATCTGGGTCAAAGAAGAGATAATACAATATGAAGAGGAGCTTCGGACGCTTCAGATCGAACTGCTTAAGTTTCAAAAACATGTGAAAGATAAGGGGTTGAAAGTTCTGATACTTTTTGAAGGACGGGATGCAGCAGGGAAGGGTGGTACGATCAAGCGTGTCACGGAACACCTCAATCCGCGTGGCGCAAGAGTCGTTGCACTTGATAAGCCTTCGGATGTCGAAAAGACACAGTGGTATTTTCAGCGTTATATTCAGCATCTGCCTAGTGCTGGAGAGATAGTGATCTTCGATCGTAGCTGGTACAATCGTGCTGGAGTAGAGCCAGTCATGGATTTTTGCACACAAGAAGAGCATCGAAGGTTTTTGCTGACGGTACCAGATCTTGAAAAGATGCTGGTCAATACGGATATTGTCCTAATGAAATTTTATTTTTCTGTCTCTAAAAAAGAGGAGAAAAAGCGTTTTAGTGAACGAAAAACCAATCCACTAAAGCAGTACAAGCTCTCTCCAGTGGATGAGTATTCACAAACATTATGGGATGAATATACTGTAGCAGAATATACGATGTTTATGGCTTCACATACAAATCATTCCCCATGGGTCGTTGTCAAATCTGACAATAAGAAAAAAGCGCGTATTAATTGTATTAAATGTATTCTCGGACAAGTTGATTATCCAGGTAAGACTAAGAAAAAGTATTTGAAAGTTGACAAAAAGATTATCTTTCCTGCTGATAAAAAGATTGAGGAATTTAATAAAAATATATCCATTCATGTTGCTAGTAAAGAGTCTAAGAGTAAAGACTCTAAAAATAAAGAGTCTAAAAGCAAGGAGTTGCACTCCTAAACGGTTTGTAGAAACTCTCATCAGCAAGAGCCAATAGTTCTTTGTCTCCATGGCTGTCACCATAAGCATAAATGCAATCAAAATCATTGAGGTTATAGATCTCCTTGACTCTGTTGACCTTTTCAATACCGTAGCAGTTTTTGCTTGCAAATTTTCCAGTGACACTATGGTTTTCTATCTCTAGCTTTGTAGCGATAAGCTCTAAATCATTCTCCTCACACCATGGTTTTAGCCAACACTCCACAGAAGCAGAAACAATGACGACTATGTGACCTTGGTTTTTATGCCATACTATTTTTTCCATAGCTTGTGGACGCACCATGAGGTTTATATGATTCAGTGAGTATTTTTTAGCCAATAGTAGGAACTTCTCTTCGTCCATACCCTTGAAGAAATAGGAGAGCATCATCTGTTTTGCTTTGTAATTTGGAATGAATTTTAATTTGTAGGCT
>QMKU01000086.1 GCA_003646525.1 Campylobacterota bacterium | reverse complement strand
TAAAATAGCTTTAGCACAAGAAGTAAAACAGCCTAAAAACATACCACAAAACGGTATTTTAAAGCAAAAATTTATAAATACTTATATAGCAAATGACAATTACTACAAAGTAACCGCTGCTTAAATCTAATCGAGCCACGCCTCAGTTTTAATCACTCTGTTATCATCAAATATTTTTAACTTATATGCCTCACTGCATTTTCCCTCACTGATTTGCATTACAGCTATCTGCAAAATCTTTTTACATTTTCTAGGAATGTCAAAATGCCCTTTTAAACCTGTCAAAAATTGTTTTATAGGCACTTCTTTATCCATTCCTATTACATTGTCACGACATCCTATGAGTCCAATATCACTCATGTAAGCCGTACCGTTTACAATTTGAAAATCATCCGTTCCTACATGTGTATGTGTCCCTAGTATAGCACTTACACGGGTTTTGAGGAGGTGGAAGAGTGCTTGCTTTTCACTGCTTGCTTCTGCATGCATATCGATCACGATATGACAAATACCTTCTGCCTCCAACTTCTCAATCATCTCTATGATTTTGGTGAAAGGATTATCTACCATTGGCATCGTATAGTGACCCATGAGGTTAATGACTGCCAAGTTTTTACCCAACAGTGTCGTCTGAAAAAGACCTTCTCCTGGAGTATCTGAGGGATAATTAGCTGGTCGAATCAGAGGATAAGTGTCAAAAATTGTCAAAATCTCTTTTTTATCAAAGCTATGATTACCACCACTCATCATATCAATACCGTAGCTCAACAACTCTTTACAATTCTTTTCTGTCAAGCCAAATCCATGACTGGCATTTTCATAATTTGCAATTGTAAAATCTATGAAATGCTCTTGCTGCAAACGGGTTAAATGTTTGCCGATCATCAAACGCCCTGGCTTGCCGACAATGTCCCCCATGAAGCCTATTCGCACGCTGTTATGACTCTATCGTTTTCCCTGCAAATGGGAGTAGTGCACTCGCCCAGGTCAAACCGCCCCCAAAGGTATCAAGTAACATCAATTCACCATACTTAAGTCTTCCAGATTCATAGATATCGTTAATTGCCATAGGGATCGAAGCTGCGGATGTATTGCCGTATTTTTCCACTGTGACCACCACCTGCTCTTCGGTCATCTTCAGTGCATCGCCCACTGCTTTGATGATACGATAATTTGCCTGATGTGGAATGAAATGTGGAATATCCTCTGCAGTAATGCTATTATTTTTCAGTATCTCTATCACATCTTTAGTCAATGTCTTAACTGCCAATTTGAAGGTTTCATTTCCTTTCATCTGGACAAAATTAAGCCCTTTATCAATCACCTCTTGACTCACAGGATGCATACTCCCTGGTGCAGGCGTGACCAAAAAATCAGCGTAAGTGCCATCTGCAGAGGCATGGATATCCATAAACGCCTCTTCTTTATCCGTCGTAGATGAGATGATCGCAGCACCAGCACCATCTCCAAACAAAATACAAGTACCTCTATCCGTATAATCTATAATAGAAGAGAATTTCTCTGCCCCGATAATCAAAATATTTTTTTTCATACCCGACTCAATAAAAGCTTTTGCTAGAGAAAGAAGATAAACGAAACCACTACATGCTGCTGAAATGTCAAAAGCCTGTACATTTCTGATACCAAGTTTATCTGAAATAATACACGCTGTTGATGGCATATTGAAATAATCTGGCGTGACAGTCGCACACATGATCAAATCGATCTCTTCTTTATCAATTCCAGCTCTTTCGATAGCTTTTTTGGAGGCTTCGGTTCCCATATCGCTAGTATATTCATCAGTTGCTGCGATACGACGCTCTTTAATCCCTGTTCGCTTAGTAATCCACTCATCGCTTGTGTCAACCATCGCTTCCAAATCACTGTTACTTAAGACTTTTTGAGGAATATAAGCCCCGATGGAACGGAAAGAGGCATAAGCAGGAGTAGATAATGACATAGGTATCCTTAGATAAAAGTTCCATTATTCTACCATAAAATATTAATAGTTTCGTGAAAATTCAATGAAACTGTCGACACATGACCCCTGCCGTGCTTAATTCATTGGCATTGCGATTCAAGTAGGGGCAAAAAAGATGAGTGAAGTGAGCAATTTTATTTTTTCCTCGTTACGACGGTCTCTGTCGTAACGCATATTTAATTCATTTGGTGGGTTTGTACATTCCCACCAAGATGGTGGGAACGAGAGAAAAAGCGTAGCTTATTTTCTCTTTCCTTCTGTCATTAGTGCTTCAATCGTTGCATTAACATCAGACTTTGTATAGCTGATTGCTTGAAATATAGCATTTTTGATCGCCTTGGCACTACTGCTTCCATGGCTGACTATGGCACAACCATCGACACCGAGCAGAGGAGCCCCACCATACTCTTCATAGTCTACCTCTTTTTTCAAAGAAGCAAAAACTTTTTTCTTCATTAGTAGTGCGCCAAATTTTGCAGGAAAAGATCGGCGTATATGCTGCTTCATCATGCTGAAGATCGTTGAGACGACACCTTCACTGGCCTTGAGGAGGATATTTCCAGTAAATCCATCACAAACCACTACATTGACTGAGCCGTTGAAGATATCTCTACCCTCTACATTCCCGATGAATCCATCCAAATGCTCCAACAGCTTAAAGGCTTCTTTGGTCAGTTCATTTCCTTTGCTAGGCTCTGCTCCATTGGCAAGTAGTCCTACTTGAGGATTATCAATGCCCATGATCTTCTGTACATAAGCTTCACCCATCGCTCCAAATTCATAAAGATTATGCGCTTTACAATCCACAACTGCTCCAACATCCAAGACAAGTGTTTTTGTGGTTCCGAGAGTTGGCATCAGAGTTGCGAGTGCAGGTTTTGAAATATGGGGTAATCTACCGATTCTTAGCGTTGCGAGTGTCATAGTTGCGCCACTGTGCCCAGCAGAGACAACTGCATCTGCCTGCTTTTCACGCACCAACTCAACTGCTTTATAGATCGAGGACTCTTTTCTGCGAAGTGCGTTGGTTGCCTGATCACTCATAGAAATGACATCAGATGCATCGACAATCTCCACTCTGCTAATGAAGCTAGTAGGGAGAAGGGAGAGGATCTCTTCTTTGTCACCTACAAGTATAGGCATAAAACTCTTCTCTCTAAGTGCTTGAATCGCACCATCCACAATAGGTTCAGGACCGAAATCCCCACCCATTGCATCAATAGCAATTCTAATGAGTCTGTTTTTATCCTGCATTAGGACTTGTATTCACCTGTAGTCATATTCATATGATGAGGCATTCTCCAAGTTCCATCAGAATCTTTCACTGGTCTTGGGAGTGTTAATTTGTAATGCGTTCTTCTCTTTGCTGCTCTCGTCTTACTGACGCGTCTCTTTGGTACTGCCATGGTCTTATCCTTTGTTGAATTTATCTATTTTATTTGATCAAACGAAAAGAAGCATTTAAAATTCCATTTCAAATGCTTCTTCATCTTCATCGCATTGGTCGCAATAATGATACTCGCTTTTGAGTGTATTAATCTCACTTTGCAAGATAAATGAGAGATCAATCTCACCATCTAAAAACTCAATTATATCCAAATCATCTTTATCTTCTGCTATCTGATCACTGATGGTCAGTCTGAGAAGTGCTGGCAAGGCGACATCAAAGGATTCGCCGCAGCGGTTACACTGAACTTCCACAGATCCTTTCATCTCTCCAGCCAGAGTGATGAGGTGCTTGCTTTTTTGTTGCAAGTCACCATCTAGCACAACCCCCTCCTCTTCCAAATGAAAAGGCTTGGTAGTTTGTCCAACTTTATCAAATACTATTTTCACGGATGAAAACTTTAGTTGATCTCTCTTTGGGCAAAAAAGAATGCAATTTCGATCGCGGCATTCTCAACAGAATCACTTCCATGAACCGCATTGGCATCAATGCTCTCAGCAAAATCTGCTCTGATTGTACCAGCAGCAGCCTCTTTTGGATTAGTTGCACCCATCAATTCTCTATTTTTTGCCATAGCATCTTCACCCTCAAGCACAGTCACAACAACAGGACCAGAGATCATAAACTCTACAAGTTCACCAAAAAATGGTCGCTCTGCATGAATTGCATAAAATGCCTCTGCATCTACTCTACTCAAAAGAATTTTTTTTGTAACCGCAATTCTAAGACCTGCATCTTCAAATCTTGCAAGTATTTGTCCAATAACATTTTTTGCTACAGCATCTGGTTTAATGATTGATAATGTTTGTTCCATATTTTAATTCCTACTCAATGTATAATTTACTTCTCTGTAAGGCACATAAAAGTACTCTGCGAAGTATTTGGGCGGAATTTTAGCTAAATAAAGATTATAAAAGTATTAAATTTGGACGGTAGAAACTTGACGAGCAAGTGCCCGACAAGATATTGACTTACTCTTCGATAACTGGTGTATCTTTTGCGCCTCTTGTTTCAGAAGCTGTTACGCCATCTGTAACATCACCCCAAACAATACATCCTTCTGTCGGGCATGCTTCAGCACAAGCTGGCACATCATGGTAACTTACACACTCTACACACTTATCTTCGTAGACATAATAGATCTCTTCACCCGTTGGGTTATCATCCTCATCTACAATCGCCTCTACGGGACACTCATCTATACATGCTGCACAGTTAATGCAAATATCTGTAATTATTACTGCCATTTTTTCTCCTTAGAATCAAAGTTCGTAAAACTATAGCCAAAGTTATTTAAATTACTCTTTAAAATACTCTCTCACAAGCCAAGGAAAGATTGAATTTCATCAACTCTATCCAATTTTTCCCAATTGAAATCTTCTTCTTCTCGTCCAAAATGACCATAGGCAGCTGTTTTGCGATAAATCGGTCTGAGAAGATCAAGAGAGTCTATGATTCCCTTGGGTGTCAAATCAAATAATGCCTCTACACAAGAGACAATCTTTGCATCATCGATCAAAGATGTACCGTGAGTGTCGACATAGATAGAGACTGGCTCAACAACACCAATCGCATAAGCAATTTGAATCGTAGCGCGGTCGCAGACATTTGCCGCCACCAAATTTTTGGCTATATGTCTAGCAGCGTAGGCAGCACTTCTATCTACTTTGGTAGGATCTTTTCCTGAAAAAGCACCACCACCATGAGGACATGATCCGCCATAAGTATCTACGATAATTTTACGACCCGTCAATCCTGCATCCCCTTGTGGACCACCGATCACAAAACGACCAGTTGGATTGATATGATAAGTGATCTCATCTGTAAGCAGTTCAGCTGGAATCGCCTCTTTGATCACTTCATTCAAAACAGCCTCTTGGACTTTTTCCAAAGTCACATCTGGGTGATGCTGTGTCGAGACGACGATCGTATCGATAGCGACAGGCTCTCCATCGACATACCTGACACTAACTTGTGCCTTTCCATCAGGTCGAAGAAAAGGAATTGTTCCATTTTTTCTCACTTCGGCAAGTTTGGCAGTGATCTTGTGTGCCAACGAGATAGGTAAGGGCATCAACTCTTTTGTTTCACGGCAGGCATAACCAAACATGAGACCCTGATCTCCTGCTCCGATATCACCACTGCTCTGATCAACTCCTTGATTGATATCTGGACTCTGCTCTCCTACACCATTGAGAACACCAGCACTACGATAATCAAAACCATACGATGCATTCGTGTAACCAATCTCCCGTATCACTTCTCTAGCAATCTCTTGCATCGGTGCATAAGTATGAGTCTTCAACTCTCCAGCTATCACACAAAAACCATTGCTCAGCAGTGTTTCACATGCGACACGGGCATTTTTGTCTCTCTCTATAATATAATCAAGTATAGCATCAGAAATCTGATCTGCCATCTTGTCAGGGTGTCCCTCTGTGACTGATTCACTTGTAAAAATATACTCTTTTGACATTGTTAACCTCTTCTGTTTTTTTATGTTACAATTTTTACTATTTCAACTCTTTCTCGGCATCACTCATAAGTAGTTTAAACTTTAAACTTATTGGATTTCGTAGGTGTGACCGTGTCACACAAGCAAATCATCACTTGTGCGACACGGTCGCACCTACAACGCTGTAAACTACCTTTTATTAGATACGAAAGATGCCTCTTTCTCTACTCTTTTTGCATGTTGCTCAGGCAAGAGTCCCAAGGATTCTTCCACGAGCTTTGTATGACCATGCACGATAAAGTCATCGTCATACTCAAAAGTCGTGACCACT
>QMKU01000085.1 GCA_003646525.1 Campylobacterota bacterium | reverse complement strand
ATCACTAAAAGTGATGGAGTGATACTCTTCATACTTATGCTTGATCCCATGCAAGATCAACATCGTATCTTCAACACTTGGCTCTTCGACATCGATCTTGGCAAAACGACGAGAGAGTGCTTTGTCTTTGTCGAAGAAATTTCGATACTCAGCATAGGTTGTCGCACCAATACACTTGATATCTCCTCTCGCTAGTGCTGGCTTGAGGATATTGGCAGCGTCCATACTTCCACCACTCGTACTTCCTGCACCCACCATCGTATGTATCTCATCGATGAAGAGAACTGCCTTGTCAATCCTCTGAAGCTGTTTGAGAATTGACTTGAGGCGTTTTTCAAAATCACCCCGATATTTTGTTCCTGCGATCAACGCTCCCATATCCAAAGCAAAAATCTTTGAACCTTTCAGGATATTGGGTACCTCATCTTCAGAGATTCTCAGAGCAAGCCCTTCTGCGATAGCTGTTTTTCCCACACCTGGTTCACCTACTAGCAGCGGATTATTCTTTTTTCTGCGGCAAAGCGTCTGCATCACTCGTTCTATCTCCTGCTCGCGTCCGATCACTGGATCAATCTTGCCTGTTTTGGAGAGTGCTACGAGTTCGAGAGTGAATTGATCTAGGACTGTCTCCTCTTTTTCCTCTTCCTCTTCGACGGTAGTTCCTCCCTGCTGATGAGAGATCACTTCAAGAACATCGATACGATCGATCCCCTCTTTTTTCATCAGATAGACTGCATAGGAGTGCTTTTGCAAAAATATTGCCGCAAGCATATCCCCTATCGCTGCTTCTTTGCGACCTGAACTATGTATCTGTGTCATCATATCATTGATCGCTCGTGAGAGAGCTACCGTCTCGAAAGGTTCGATTGCCTCATCGAGTGTGGGCATCGTCGTATTGATATGAGTGACAATCCCCTCTGTGAGTTCATCAGGATCCACATCTAGTGCCTGAAGCAGATATCGTCCATCATCACTTTGGAGAATGGACCAAAAAACATGTTCAAGTGTCAGATACTCATGTTTATTCTCTTTGGCGTAACCTACTGATTTTTTAAATACATCATTGAGTGTAATACTGATCATCTATTCATCCCTTTCGATAGTTGCAAGGAGTGGAAACTCATTTTGCTTAGCAAGTTGCTTGACTTGCTCTGCTTTGGTTTGTGCGATCTCAAAGGTATAAATACCACAGACAGCACTTCCTTTTTCATGTATATTGATCATAATCGTTTCAGATTCTTGAAGATTTTTTTTAAAAATTTTCATCAATATCTCTACCACAAAATCCATACTAGTATAATCATCATTGTGTAAAATGACCCGATACATCTCTGGCTCATACAATTCAATTTCAACTTCAACTTCTTCATTTACTTTTGGCAAAACTTTCCTTTACTATCCTTGGGGTAGCCTTATTATGTTACTATTCTAGTGTGATTATACAAAAATTTCAAGGAATTACAAGTGCAAACACTTTTTATCACTGCCACAGGCACCAATGTTGGCAAAACTTTTACCACACTGCAACTCATCAAAGCCTTTTCAAAACGCAATATAAGTATCGGTGTCTGCAAACCGATCGAAACTGGTGTAGTGGATGCTCCCTTAGATGCACAACTCCTTCTCAAAGCATGTCAGGCAGTCAATCCCACTTTCGTATCCTTCAATCCCAAAGATATCACTGCCTATACTTTTTCACTCCCAGCTGCACCATTTTCAGCCGATACAAAGCAGACAATTCAGATAGAAACTATCATGAACAAAATAGATGAACTCTCCAGCTACTGCGATCTTCTCATCATAGAGGGTGCTGGGGGGTTGATGGTACCAATCACCCGAGATTTTATGATGATCGATTTAGCAAAAAAACTTGATGGCAAAGTACTACTAGTCACACCAAGCCGATTAGGTTGCATCAACGATACACTTCTGTCGATAGAAGCACTCAGATCCAGAGAAATTGACTTTGACTGGTGCGTAAATCTCTATGAAGATAGTGAAGATTTTGCTCAAGCGACACAGCCATTTTATGATGCTATATTTGGAAACTACTGGTTTGTCGAGGAGGGGCTGGACAATTTTATCTCTACACTCAAATGAGTATATCTGGGAAAGAGCCAAAATAAAAGAATCAAATGTATAGATATTTCTATCTTTTTATCATCAAACCATCCAAAGAAGCTGATTATTAATCTAAAAAAAGATAATATTATATATTGAATTTTTTATTTTTTTATAATGGAGTTTTTTTGCAGGGAAATCAGTATTCCGTCAAGGTATTTGAAGTGTCTATAGAGGATGAAGAGGAATTTATATCGTTTTTTGATTTCAACCATATCTTATTTACAAACCGTCTGATAGTATTGCACGGTGAGATAAGCGATAACATTAGGGAGTATCTAAATTCAAAATCCCTCTGTTTTCTGGAAAATATCGATCTTCCGAAGAAGAGTGCACGAAACATTGTATTGGAATCGGGAATAACAAATACGGATAAGAAGACAAAAGAAGAGATAGAAAAAAAGGTAACTGAAGAGTTTGACAATAAACTAAATGAAACAAAACAGGATTTTGAGGAGCAAAAGGCGGTATTGGCTCAGGAAAATAAAATGCTTGAAGCCAAGTTACTCAAGCTCCTAGAGAGGCTAAAAAATAACCTAACTGTTCTAGATCATATGATCCGTAGTGGACAGGAGTTAAACATAGATGGGGATTTATTACTTCTCGGTCGCGTGAACAGCGGTGCAACAATAAACATAGAAGGAAGTCTGATCGTCACGCAGGTCATCGAAGGAGCCATCCGATGCAATGGCAACTTCATGATGATATCTTCATCCCCCAAGGCCAATATTGTATTCAACAATATTGAGGTGAACAGTGAGCAGTTAAAAGATGGGCTCAATAGAGTTGAGTTAAAAGATGGTGAAATCATCATTACGCCTATATTAGAAAAGGAGATAAATTGGGTACAGTTATAGCAGTTATCAGTGGGAAGGGTGGTGTAGGAAAAACTACAGCTTCTGCCAACATCGCCTTAGGAGTCGCACAAAATGGAAAAAAGTGCGCTGTTGTAGATTTCGATATAGGACAGCGAAATCTAGATATGATACTAGGACTTGAAAACAGAGTAGTCTACGATATGGTTCATGTCATGGATGAGGATGCGACTCTCAATCAAGCTTTGATCAAGAGCAAAGCCGATGAAAATCTTTTTTTTCTTGCTGCTTCCCAAACCAAAGACAAGTCCGTACTGAACGAAACCAAAGTCAAAAAACTAGTAGATAATTTAAAAGAGTCTTTCGATTTTGTTATACTGGACTCTCCAGCAGGTATTGAGAGTGGCTTTGAGCATACCATCAAGTTTGCAGATGTCGCTATCGTAGTAGTGAATCCTGAAGTATCATCCATACGAGATGCTGACAGAGCGATTGGTATTTTGGACTCAAAATCACAGCGCGTCAAGGATGGAAACTTTGTGGATAAACTTCTGATAATCAATCGAATAGTGCCAGATATGGTACAGAGCGGAGAGATGCTAAAAAGTGAAGATATACTTGAAATACTAGATATCAAACTCCTTGGTAAAGTGCCAGAAGACAAAGGTGTAGTAGATGCATCAAATCAGGGAAAACCCGTCATACTAGACAAGAATTCAGTTGCAGGTAATGCATACAAGAGAATTTCAGCTCGTCTTTGTGGCGAAAAGGTAAGCATGGAAGATATAGAAGCTTTAGACAGAGGTTTCTTGAAAAAAATTGTGGGGATTTTTACATAATGTTTGGTTTTTTAAATAAAAAAAGAAGTGCCTCCCTGGCAAAAGACCGCTTGACTATAGCCATCATGTCTGATAGGAGTAATCTAAAAGATTTTCCGTATATGGAGGAGATCAAAACAGAGATAATAGCCGTAGTCAAAAAATATATCGGCGTAAAAAAGATCGAGATAAACACAGAGCATATAGGGGACTCCGAAGCACTCTCTATAGATGTAATATTGGATAAATAGGAGTCTCCTTATCGTCATATATGCTATTGTGTAAATTTTTTATGAAAAAGGATAAATTATGGACATGAAAAATATAGAAGCAGGACTTGCAGAGATACTTGAGTTAAATGGTGCATTGGCAGCGTCACTGTTCGATTGGCAAAGTGGTATGGTATTGGGTATGGCTAGCAATAGTAACTTTGATATTGAGCTTGCATCAGCAGGTAATGCAGATGTCGTAAGAACAAAAATGGCAACGATGAAAAGCCTTAATCTTCATGGGAAAATTCAAGATATAATGATCGCATTAACTGAACAGATTCATATTATCCATGTATTAGAGAGTAATCCCGAGCTATGTCTCTATGTTGCTCTTGATTCTTCAAAATCAAACTTAGCATTAGCTAGAAGCAAACTCAACACAGTAGCAAAAGGCTAATAAAACTTTTGTTTAGAAGTCCACTATAAGAGAGAGCCCTTACTGTTTCAATCTATTCAATATAACTTCAATCTTATTTTTGATTATGAAGAGATTCGTTTTTTCTGGATCTACTACAATATAAAAGTAAAGTTCTCTATCTTTACTTATCTCAGTACGATAGGTGATCTCTATCCTCTCCTTGTAAACAAAAACTATATTATTGATACTCTCTTGGGCTAAGGGGTCAATGCTATTTGACATTTTTTTTACTTTTTCAGTTATACTATTATTTAGTATAGATGCGAACTCAATATTCAAGTCACTACTGCTCATCGAACCCAACAGTATGCCACTTTTTAGATCTATCAGAGAGACTGCCGTAATACCATTAAGATTTAAAGCATCATTTAATACATCCTCTACCTTAGACTTTATTATATGATTTTCAAGTAAAAATTTTTCTAAAAATCTTTCTTGAAGAGAGCTACTTACTTTTGACATTTTTTCCCCTTTACAATTTTCCCATAAGCTATAATACACTTAATTTAATAAAATTCAAGAGAAAAAAATTATAGATTGTATCAAGAAGTGTTTATACCTCCAAATTAGGGGTATTAACCCCAATGCCAGTAAAATAAGGATTTCATAGGTTTGGCATTACCAAACAATTTCTAGGTTTTACATTTCAGCCACGACTATCTAAAAGTTATATGGGTCAATTCTTTGTAGGGTTTAATCCTGCTATCAGCACTAAAGCTGCTAAAAGAATTAGACTTGTAATGAGAAGATGGAAAGTACAGCTTAGAAGTGACCTCTCTTTAGAGGAGTTATCACAAGCCTATAGTAGAGTGATAAGAGGTTGGGTAAATTATTATTCAATCTTTGCACAATATAAACTACTAGATTTGATGGGATACTTTGATAGAAGATTGGTACGATGGGCAAAACAGAAGTTTAAATCACTCAAACACAGACAGGGTAGGGCTAATAAATGGCTGACCAAGATAGCCAAGAAAGAACCAAATCTATTTCCACATTGGCAACTTAAATATCAATGATTTTAGCAATAAGAGCCGTATGACGGGAGACTGTTAAGCACGGTTCTGTGAGAGCCTTATGAGGAAGTTTCCTTTGGCTACTCGACTGATTTGTGATGCATTCGCTACGCTTCACGCATCACAAATCACCAGACCCCTACCATTCTGTATCATTTACATCTGACTATATTGGCTGTGATATTTCCATCTACATCATCTAGGGCAGTAGCTCCTGCATCTGCGTAGATAGTACCCTTGGCTACTTTGACTGTAACATTACCTAGTAGGGTTATCACTTGGTAGGATTGTGTCGGGTGTAGAGGCTGGTGGTGCAGGTGGCGCAGGTGGTGCTGGTGGTGTTGGTTTTTCAGGATTAGAACATCCTGAGAGATCATACTCACATAGTGTCTTATCTACACTACTAGAGTCTGCTGTAACACCCTGCATAATCTCATAAGCCTCACCTGCATCATTGCGTCCATCATGAGCAAATGCTAGTCCAACTTCTGTCTTGTTGCCTAGTAGTTGCTTATCATCACCCTGTGCTCCGTTTACTACCATCAGTATGAAATAGTCACGAGTAGCACGACCACTCTTTAGTTCCTCTAGCCAATAGTCGAACCCTGCTTGGTCAGGGTCACGGTCAAATAGATTATTATAAACCTCTATGATGAAGTCTTCATCACTATACTCAGCAGGATACTTATCTTTTGTCTCATCCTGATTGAAGAAGCTCTCGGCTATCTCTTCGAGACTGAGACCAGACTCTTTGAGCCAATACTCAAGACCTTTGGCATCTGGTGCTCTATCGAAAGTAGCTATATAGAGTTCTGTGACACTCT